>JAFDZY010000317.1 GCA_018266685.1 Bacteroidota bacterium | reverse complement strand
TAGGTCATCAGCGCCTCGGTCTTGGAGTGCAGCCCCGCCCCCAAGGTGAAGGCGCGGTCCGGGCGTTGCTCGTAGCGCAGGGCCATGCGCGGCTCCACGCTGGTGGCGTTGTTGAGGTCGTAGTGCAGCAGGTGTACGCCGCTGGTGAGCGTCCATTGCTCGTTCCAGCGCCAGCGCCAACTGGTGAAGGCCTGTACGGTGTTGCCCGCGCCGTTGCGGTCCAGGTTCACCACCATGCGGTCGCGTTCCGGGTCCCAGGAGTTGGAGTACATCCTGAATTGCTCGGCGGAGACGATGATGCCGGAGCGCAACTTGTGGTGTGCATTGATGCGCGTATTCAGCGTGCTGCTCAGGCGCCAGGTCCACTTGGCCAGGTCGTCCTCATGGCGCAGTTCCTGCGCGCTCTCACCCGGAGCGGGGCTTTCGGTGTAGTCCGTGCCGCTGCCATTGCCGCTGAGGGAGAGGTTGGTGTAGAGGTAACTGTGTTCGCCCATGGTCTTGGTGTGGCCCAAGCCGAGCACGCCCATGCGCGAGCCCACGTCGGCGCGGGAGAAGAGCGTATCGCCGGCATCTCCGCGATCTTCATCGATGATGGCGCTGCGGCCACCGATGCCGTACAGTTCCATGGTGCCCAGCTTGGCCGAGGGGAGCTTGATCTTAAAGGCCGCATCGGTGTAGCGCGGCACGCCGCCGTAGTCCACGATGCCTGCGCCATCGAGCAGTGCGAGCGTGCTGTAGCGGTAGTTGGCGAGGTAGGAGCCGCCGTTGGTGCCTGGGATGGGTCCTTCCGCCGTGAGGTCGGTGCCGATTACGCCGGCCTTCAAGGTGTATTCGCGCTTGTGGTCGTTGCCGTCGCGCAGGCGCATGTCGAACACGGCGCTGTACACGTTGCCGTACTCTGCGGGGAAGGCACCGGTGTAGAACTCGCTGTCGTCGATCATGTCGCTGTTGAGCACGTTGATGGGGCCGCCGGTGCTACCGTCATCGCTGAAGTGGTTGGGGCTGGGGATCTCCACGCCTTCCAGGCGCCATTGCACGCCCTTGGGGCTGTTGCCGCGTACCACCACGGTGTTGTTGCCGCTGGGATCGCCGGCCACGCCGGGGAAGGTGCCCACCATGCGGGCGGGATCATTGATGCCGCCTGCAATGCGCGAGGTCTCCTCCACTCCGATGGTGCGCGCGCTCAGGAAGGCCATGTCGTTGCGCACCTGCTGGCGGTCCTTCTTGCCGGTGACCTCTGCCGCCTGCAGCTGCGTGAGCGCCTGCTGCATGCGGATGGTGAGCACCAGCTCCTTGGCACTGTTCACCAGCTGGTTGTTAAGCCGCAGGTCGTCGTAGCCCATCATGCGCACCTCCACATCGATGCGGCCCACGGGCACGTTGGCCAAGGTGAAACGGCCATCAAGGTCGGTGGTGGCGGCGATGCGGGGTTCGGTGCCCGGTACGGCCACCACCGCGCCGATCAAGGCTTCGCGTGTGTCGGCGTCCTGCACGGTGCCTCGTACGGTCTGGGTGTAGGATTGGGCAAATGCGTCAAATCCTGTCAGCAGGCACAACAACACTAAGGAAAGTGAACGAAGGTGGTTCATCAGTACGGTGTTGAATTGCCTTAGAAACAGCCCACCTTGATGCTCACCCCGGCGTTGATGCCGTGCAGCGCGTCCTTGGGCGTTTCGGGCAGTTCCAGGTCGCTGGTGTAGCGGTAGCTGACACCGATGCCGAGGCGTACCAAGCGGATCACGTTCAGCTCCAGCTCGATGCCCGGCTCCACCACGAAGAAGGCCTGCGCATCCCAGTCGCGGTCGTCCATGCGCTCCGGCGCACCGGTGTGGTCGGCGGGATCGTAGCCGTGGTTGTAGCCGTAGGTGACGCCACCGGCACCGATGATGATAGGCAGCGAAACGTGAACCGGTGAGCGGTAGGCGATGATCGGCTCGATGAAGAGGCCGCCATAGCCCATGTACAGGCTGCTCCGGCGGCGAAGTTGCACGCCTCGGTCGATGAGGTGCTGGTCGTAGGCCGTGTTGGGCACGTTGGTCACTAAGCCGTGCCCGGCAAAGCCGATGGTGACGCGGTGGTCGATGAGCCAACCGCCGCGCGCACCCACTAAGAGCGCATCGTGGTCGAGGATGCGGGTGTAATGCGCGGTGGGCGCGCCCCAGCCGCCGTTGTGCTGCTTGCGGCCATCGCCCAGCAGCGTGCGCATGGGGGCGTCGGTGGTGTCTTGCGCGAAGTTCGGTGTGGCGACGAGAGCGAGGAGCAGCAGAGCAAAGAGGTTCCTGAATGGCATTGTTGCGGGTTTGTTTCCGCTATGACAATGCGGGGGTGGAATACCCCTATCAGGGTGGAAAGATTTTTGAAGTGCCCAGTTGTCAGTTGTTCGGGCGGGCCTGACAACTAACAACTGAGAACTGACAACTGCCCCCCTCAAAACCTCACTCCCACTCCGGCTTTCCAGCCGATCCAGCCGTTGATCTGCATTCCTCCGAGGCCATCGGTGAATAGCGGTTGTTGCGGTGGAAGCGTACTGGTGAAAACGCCGGTGTCGTGATCGCGCAAGTCACTGAAGAGCGTGTTCAACACCGGCCCTGCGGAGAGGATGAACCGATCGCCGAAGTACACGCCGGGGCTGATGCTGAAGCGGCCCAGGATGTTCACGGCATTCACCCAGTCGCGCTGCTCCACCACCTGTTCGCCAGTGAGGTCGATGTTCAGCACCCAACGTTTGCTTAGGCGCGGTTCGCTGCCGAAGCCGTAGAGAAAGCCCCAGCGGCCATCGGGCGCAGTGGGCGGTGAGAAGCCGAGGATGTTGTGGAAGGCGCGGGTGCCGGTGCGCACCTGGATGCTGATGGGCATCACGTCATTGGCGACCACATCGGCGCGGTGGTAGCCCGTGCGTGAGATGGTGAGCAGGCCCACGGCCCCGGCGGCCAAGGTGTCGCTGAGGTTGAGGATGCCCACTTGCACGCCGAGGGCACGCCGTGCGTAGTTGAGCACGCCCACTTGGCCGCCTTCAGCGGTATCGGCCACCACATTGGCCCCGAAAGTGAACTGCCCACCCTTCACGTTGTTGGCGTAATTCAGGCCGAAGCCCACCTGTCCGCCTTCGGCCTTGCCCGGAACGATGTTCGCGCC
The DNA here is from genome assembly GCA_018266685.1 of Bacteroidota bacterium. Lineage (GTDB taxonomy): Bacteria > Bacteroidota > Bacteroidia > Flavobacteriales_F > PHOS-HE28 > PHOS-HE28. Next base: position 330 of record JAFDZY010000317.1, on the reverse strand, counting down.
GAAACTGAATTGGCCATTTGTGACGTGGTGCGCATAGTTCAGCCCGAAGGCCACCTGGCCCGCCTCCACCGTGCCCGGAACGATGTTCGCTCCGAAGCTGAACTGGCCCTTGGTGACGCGGTGCGCATAGTTCAGGCCGAAGGCCACTTGGCCACCACTCACCGCACCGGGCACCACGTTGGCGCCGAAGCTGAACTGCCCTCCGGTGACGCGGTGCGCGTAATTGAGGCCAAAGCCCACCTGGCCGCCACTGACCTCACCGGGCACCACGTTGGCACCGAAGGAGACCTGTCCGCCGCTCACCGAACCCGCGTAATTCGCGCCGAAACC
>JAFDZY010000316.1 GCA_018266685.1 Bacteroidota bacterium | reverse complement strand
TGCGTAGTCTTGAAACGTGCATGGTCTTCATGGTTGTTTGGAGGTTAAACGGTCCGGGAAGCTCCCGGTGAGCATTAAGCGAGAACCCCGGCGGCAACCGGGGTTCTTCGCGTAATAGGGGTTACAGGGCTTTCTTGCGTTCGGCCACGAAGCGTTTCAAGGCATACTCCACGGTGTTGCTCACCGTGCGGTTCTCTTCCTGGGCAATGACGCGGACTTGCCGGATCACTTCGGGGTCCAACGTCATGGAGGATACTTGCCTTATGCGGCTGGTGCTCTTCTTTGTGCTATCGCTCATCTCTGATGTGGTGTATGGGGATGTGCCGCAAAGATGCACCCATGCCCGCGCCGTATTACGGTGCGTTGCAGTGCAGTTTTAACAGTGTTATGAACGATCGCGGCAACTCCATGCGGATGCACCCGTTCACCGTTCCATTTTCCTCCCTATACTACCCGCCCGCGCACCCGTTCATTCATTACACCCCTCTCCTTGGGAGAGGGGCCGGGGGTGAGGGCGAGAGGGGCCGGGGGTGAGGGCTAACGCACCACACGCAGCACTACCCCGTCTTCTTCCGCTTCGGTGAAGCGGCCCCCCTTTTGTGGGCGGCCTCTTCCTCAAGCCGTGCAATTCGTTCCTGTAGTTCCTTCAGCAAGGGGTCAGGCGGCAGCAATTGCCGCTTCAGGCGTTCGTTGCCATCCAGCACCTGGTTCCGCAGCTCACCATCCTTCAGGCTCTTCACTATGGAGCCTTCCGCTACGCGCACAGTCACAGGAAAGCGCGGGTCAAACACTGTGCTGAGTTCAATGTGGTGCGCGAGGAAGGATAGATAGGGCGTGGGGATGAACTTCTTCACTCCGCTTTCTATCTGACTGACATCGCGCTGTGTTACCCCTCCCTTTTCTGCTGCTTCTGTTTGATTGAGGTCAAGCAACTCCCGCGCGCGCTTCAAGCGCGAACCCAATGCCTGGGACAGCGGAACTGAGCTATCCACAGCCATGTGTTGATAATATGCAATTATGCTTTCCTTGCATGTTATGCAATCATTGAATACGTTTGCCCTAAATGTCACGGCCAAGGTATGGCAACGGATAAAACAATCGGCTTGATCAACGGGGACCTCCAACAGGTCTGGAAGATTACGAAGCTGATGCGCATGGGGCCGCAAGGCAAGGGCTTCAGCTACGACTATGTGGTGAGCTGCTTGGATGCCGATGACCCACGGCAGAATGCGGACATCCTCGCCATCGCCCAGCGCATCGTAGCCGACCGCAAGCGCAGCATGGAGGCACTGGCCGCAGAGGCGGCGAAGAAGGCCGCCAAGAAGCAACAACGCAAACACGCCCACAAGGGCATTTAACTCCCAAACACCATGAACACGCACAGTCTCGTACCGCAAGTATTCAACTTTCAGCAGGTTCCGCTTCGCGGCTTGCTCATTGAGCAACAGCCATGGATGGACGCCAAGGACCTATGTGGTTTGCTCGGCATTCAGAACTCGCGAGACACCTTGAAAAAGGTTCTCGACAAGGATGAAATCGCCGTGGCTACAATCATGGCCACAGACCAGGTAGCTGGTGTAGACAATAGATACACCAGGACACAACGCCGTAAGGTGCAAGTGGTGAACGAGAGCGGCATGTACGCTTTGGTTTTCAAGAGCCGCAAGCCCGAGGCCAAGGTGCTGCGCAAGTGGATCACCACCGAAGTGCTGCCCGCCATACGCAAGGGCGGCACCTACACAGCGGAGCCGGGCTATAACCCGTTGGAGTTCCTCAACGGCATTTTCGGCACGGCCGGGCAAGCGGCCCCGAAGGTGGAGCCCAAGCCCAAGCCCGCTCCCAAGGCACTGCCCACCGGCCTGCCCGCCGGTGTGCTGGATGCGCGGGCGGTGCCCTGCACCACCGTAGGTTTCTTGCAAGGCCGTGTGCGCATGGTGCCCTTGGAGGGCAAGCAGTGGTACAGCCTGATAGATGTGATGCGGTGCTTGGGGTCCACGCGCGTAAGCTGCTACACCACCGCCCGCACCATTCAAGCAGGCCACAAGGCGAGGGTCCGGCTGTACGGTGCGATGGCCACCTCCTGGTTCGTGGATGACACCGGCCTGCGCCTCATCATGGGCAGCCGCGGCCTGCTCACCAGCCAGCTCACCCTCAACCTGGCCCACTAAGATGAAGCACCCACAACCAACCAACCCCGGGGTGGAGCAGGCCACCCCGGCAGTGGTGCAAAATGCCACCACAGCGCCGGTGCCACGCCCTCTCACCTATGAGGAGCTAATGGAGGCCCTGCGCAATGGCACACTGGAGCTGGTGGAGCCAGGCACAGTGTCCACCCCGTCCACCCGCACCCTGGCGAAGCTCTCCGAGGCCAACGCGCAACTGGCCGAGGAGAGCACCCAACTAATGGCCCGCAATGCCGCCCTGGAGGAAAACGCCCTGCACGTGCAGGCCGAGCTGCGGCGGCGGGAAGAGCAACTGGTGGAGGCTGGTAAAGATGCCGAAGTGGTAGCCCGCGAATGCGAAGCCCTGCGCGCCGCCAACACCAACCTGCTGGAGGAGGTGGAGGAACTGCAGAAGCAGAATGAGACCACCGCACGGGACCTGGCAACGGCCTACAAGGACCGCGACCAGCTCCGCGCCATGAACTCCCGCAACGCCGAGCGCATGTACGAGGCCGAGGC
>JAFDZY010000315.1 GCA_018266685.1 Bacteroidota bacterium | reverse complement strand
CTTCCCCACCATGGACGGGCTGGTATGGTTCAGGCCGGAAGATGTGCCCGATGCCTATCCGGAACAGCCGGTGTTGCTGCGCGAGGTCCGCGTGGACGGCAACAAGCTGAACGAGGCGAGGGCAGTGCTCACCTTGCCATGGGACAACCGGGAAGTGTACGTATCCATCTCCTTGGCTTATTGGGGTACACAGGAGAATGCACGGCTGGAGTATTTTGTGGACGGGCCCGGAGGTGGCAAATGGCAGTTGTTTCACCCGGGCCAGCGAGAATTGCGGCTTACGGCCTTTGAATCCGGGCGCAGCACGCTCCGCATCCGCAAGGTGGGTTCGGCTTTTCGCCATGGGGATGACGGCCTAAAGCTCGTTTTCGTAGTGCCCGTTCCCTACTATAGAACGTATTGGTTCATCGGCCTGTGCGTGGTGGGGGCCTCCCTGTTGCTTTGGCTGGTGCTACGGCTGAATGCGGCAAGATTGAGGCGCAGGAACCTCCAACTTGAAAAAATGGTAAGGCAGCGCACCGGCGAACTGGTCAATGCCAATGCCGTGTTGCGTCGGTCGTTGGAGATGAAGGAAATGCTGGTTTCAATTATTTCACATGACATTGTAACCCCGTTGCGCTTCATCGCGCGCGTGTCCAACGGTGCCATGGGCGGAATGAGCCGGAAGGACCCGGGCCGGCTCAAGGACACCATGGAGGACATCGCCCGGTCCTCGGACAAGTTGCACGCCAATGCGCAAGGGCTGCTCCAATGGATCAAACGGCAGGACGGGCGCATTGAGCTGCGCATGCGGAATGTGGCGATGCACCCGTTCGTGGCGGAGGTGTTGGCCATGGAGCGGGAGCGGGCCAGTGACAAAGGACTCCGGTTGCTCAACGAAATGCCTTTGGACGATGTGGTGCAAACCGACCGGGACGTGCTGTCCATAGTGCTGCACAATTTGGTGGCCAACGCGGTGACGCATACGCAGAAGGGCGCGGTGGCCGTAAGTGGAAGGGTGGAAGGGGACAGGTATGCGATCTCGGTGATAGACACCGGCAACGGCATGCCCGAAGCAGCGCTTGCCCACGCACTGCGCCTGCAAGGCCAAGGGGCTTTGGGGGCCATGAACGGGGAGGGGGAGCGCGATGTGCAGGGCCTTGGCCTGTTGATCGTGGCGGACCTGTTGCAGTTGCTGGGCGGGGCCTTTGAGGTGAACAGCACAAAAGGCACGGGAACGTGCGTCACGGTGTTGTTGCCTGTGGGCAATAGAGCAGCGGATCCACTTGCCCAGGCAACTCGGGGCCTTGAACAAACGTCCCTTTCTTAACTGTAGCAAACATTCTACATTGCGAACGGCTTTCCTTTGAATCAGCCAATATTGACACCGGTATCAACCTCTCCCAAGCACCACTCTCCAAATCTCCATTGCCGCACATAGCCTGATCTCCACGGCTGTGTTCAAGCTTGCGCTGTATGCGCCTGTTGCACGACAATGGTCAATTAACCCGCCTGCATGAACTTGCTGCCCACCGTGCTCCTTTCCGTGTTACTGCCAGCTACATTGGCCGCACAGGAGGTCTGCAACAACGGCATCGACGATGACAATGACGGACTGATTGACCTGAATGACCCGGACTGCCCCTGCTCCACGATCTTGATCGGCGACAGCGTGGCCAGCTACATCCGCAACCATTCCTTCGAGGAGCGCAGTTGCTGCCCTTATGGTTTCGTGTCCATAGTATCTCCCCCTTGGTTGGATTGTGCCGACGGATGGCACCAGGCCACGCCCGCCACTTCCGACTATTTCAATGAATGCGGGTATTCGCCCATCGGGTTCAATCTTCCGCCTCCCGACGGCGACGGGGCCGTGGGCTTCTATGCCATGTCTGCGGACCACTACTTTGAGTATGTGGGCACCTGCCTTACTTATCCGTTGCCGGCCTACCCCTTGCTTGCCGGAACTACCTACACCATCTCGCTCTGGATCTCCACGGCCATCACCAACGACACCCATTCCCAAACCTTGGCGCACGGCTCGTATGTTGCGCCATTCACGGACCAGCTTCCGCTGGCCATCTTCGGTTATGCAAACGCTTGCGTTGCCTTTCCCACCGGGTCATCGGACTGCATCGGCTATGAGCCTGGATGGACCGAGCTCGGGCGCGTGAACGTGCAGCCAGCGTGGGAGTGGACACGTGTGTCCATCACCTTCACACCGAGCCAGGATATTCATTCCATCATGATCGGCGGGGCGTGCGATACGCCTGCATCGCTATCGGGCACCACGCTTACCGATCCCTCCACCGGCGAGACGTACAGCGCCATGCCCTATTTCATCGTGGACGACCTGATGCTCACCCTGGCAGGCGACCAGTCCCTGCAGCCCGTGGGCGCATCGGGAACCATCTGTGGGTCGGATGCCGAAGCGGTTTCCACGCCGCCCGCCGGTGCCACAAATTTCCAGTGGTATGCCAATGGAGTTGCCATTCCGGGCCAAACCGGACAAACCTTGAACATCTCCGGGCTGGGCCTTGGCGGCGGCAGCTACACCATGGCCAGCCAAGTGAACGGGCAATGCCTGATGGGCAGCACATACATACCGCCCGCAGTAAGCCCCACGCCATATCCCGCCCTGTCCCCCCTTTCGGGATGCTCCCCGCTCACCGTGCTGTTTGCCGATACCACGGGGCTGGGCACGCACACGGTGCAATGGACCTTGGGCGATGGCACCACCAGCGCTGACAGCAACTTTGCCCACACCTATTCAACGCCTGGCAGCTATGATGTAAGCCTTACCGTGCAGAATGACGCCGGCTGCACCGGGGATACGGTACTTGCCAATGCCATCACCGTGTTTCCGGGGGTAAATGGCGGGATCACCGCCACGCCGAACCCGGTGGATGCGGAAGACCCCGTGGTGCAATTGAACGGATCGGCAACCGGCAACATCCTTTCCTGGTGGTGGGACCTTGGCGCTGCCGATCCGGCTTCGTCGGTCAACCAAACACTGAACGCCACCTTCCCTGATGAGCCCGGGGATTACCCTGTGATGTTGGTGGTAACCTCCGCAAACGGATGCGTGGACACGGTGCGCTCGGTGGTGACGGTGATCAATCCGGGCGTGGTGGAGATGCCCAATGTGTTCAGCCCCAACCAAGATGGGCTGAACGACAGCTTTGTGCCCTTGGACATCCGGAACCAGAACGTCTCTGGCCAGATGGACATTTACAACCGCTGGGGCCAAGTGGTCTTCAGTACCCGGAGCTTGGCCCAAGGATGGAACGGCAAGGGCTTCCCGGACGGAACGTATTTTTATATAGTTACGCCGGATGACCCGGCAGCGATCAAACTGACCGGTCACGTCACCTTGGTTCGGTAGCCATGATGAAACGGCACCATATCATCCTGTTGCTGGCAATCCCCGGATTGCTGTGGGTGCCGGTGCCGTTGCATGCACAGTTGATCATCAACCAATCCCAGGCGCCCACCACGCTGGTGCAGAACATGCTGATGGGCCCGGGCGTGTTCGCCACAAACGTCACGTTTAACGGTAGTCCGGGCAACGTCGTGGTCCCCACGGGTGTAGGGCCGTCCGAAATCGGCCGGTTCAATGGCTCGAACACCTGTCTGGGGCTCAATAGCGGGATATTCCTGTGTACGGGTGTAGCCAGTTCCCACCTTCCTGGCCCTAATGACCAGCTTGATGCACCGGGCGGAGGTGTCGTCTTCGGCGGAGGTGTGCCGTCATTCCCGACCCCGGATATCGACCTGAGCCATTTGACGGGGTGGCCCAACTGGCAGGTGAGCGGGGGTGCCAACATCCATTCCAAGGCGCTGCTGGAGTTTGACTTTGTACCGACCCAGGACATGATCAGTTTCCGCTATGTCTTCAGCTCGGAGGAGTATGAGACATGGGCGTGCAGCCAATACAACGACGTGTTCGGCTTCTTCATCAGCGGCCCGGGCATCCCCACCAACATCAACGGGCCGTTCACCAACAACGCGATGAACCTCGCCTTCATCCCCGGTTCGCTCTCGCGCGTATCGATCAACTCGGTGAACAGCGGTCTGATGAACGCCAGCAATGCAAATGGACCATGGACTGATCCATTTTCACCCTGCTTCGGAGCAGACCCCAACTGGCAGGCCAATGCCCAATACTACCGTTATAATGGAGGACAAGGCGGCCAGACAGGGGCCCAATTGGAGGCCCCGTATAATTCGGACCCATATTACATCCAGCACAATGGCATGACGGTGGTGCTCACGGCCAGCGCGGCGGTGGAGTGCGGCCAGATGTACCACATCAAGCTGGGCGTGGGCAATGTCAACGACGCCGCTTATCCCTCTGCAGTTTGGCTGGAACAGGGCAGTTTCACCAGCAGCAACCGGTTCAAGCTCACGGTTGACGCAGGCCCGAACGTGGAATACAACGCCACGGACACCACGTTCATCGAGAACGACTGCGACAGCGTGTACCTGCGCTTCCACCGCTTGGG
>JAFDZY010000314.1 GCA_018266685.1 Bacteroidota bacterium | reverse complement strand
CCAGGGAGACATGGTGGAAGCGTCCGGTGGCGTGGTCGGCGTGGATGGCCAGGCCAAACGGCACGGTCTTGCCCTCACCGGGGTTCTTGCGCGTGAAGGTGACGGTGTAGGTGTCACCGCTCTTGCCGCCCTCGGCCGTCGCGCCCAGCGAGCCGCCTTCCATCTTGCGCTCCGTGGTCACGGTGCCGTTGGCCACCTTGGCGCCCTTGGCGCTCTTCCACTGCATCAGCTCATAGGCACCGCTCTTGGTGTACTTGGTCTTCTTGTCGTCTGCGCCAGGCATGGTGCGCGCATCGTTGTGGCAGGAAGCCCAGCAGCCGGCCTGGTTGGCCAGCTGCACCTGCGCATCCGGGAACATCATGGTGGCCTTGACCTCGTTGTCCTTGTCGCTCTGGTCGGCACCGCCGCCGGGCGCCTTGAAGGTCAGACGGATGTAGAGGTTGCTGGCGTCATAGGCGGCCTGCACGGCCACCGGATACATCATGGTCTTGGGGGCGCCCTTGGGCTCCATGTCCTTGCCAGCCAGACGCTTCATGTCGAAGTTCAGCGTGCCCTTTTCCTCGTGGCAGCCAACGCAGGTTTCGCCCTTCTTCAGGCCGGCCGTGCCGCTGTGGTCAGACTTCTTGCCCACCCACTCCATTGGCGAAACCGCAGGGTGGAACACGTTGACATCGCGCTTGGGCACCTTGCCCCAGTCAGGTGCGGCAAAGGCTGCCTGTGTACCCACAGCCAGCAGCGAACCCAAAAGCATCATCGAAAGGGTAGATTTTTTCATCGGTCACTCCTAGTAGATGTTCTGCAGGCGGCCGCCCCCCACCGGAACTGGCCGCCATCCAAGCTTACAGATCTTCGTCCTCGTCTTCCTTCATGCCCTTGGGCTTGTTATGCGCAATCCCCTTATGGCAGTCGATGCAGGTCTGCTTTTCATCCTGCGCGATCTTGTGCATCTTGGCCCCGCGTGCCTTCTGCTTGTCGGTGTCCATGCCCTCGAAGCTGTGGCAGTTGCGGCATTCGCGCGAGTCGGCCGCCTTCATGCGCGCCCATTCTCGTTCGGCCAAGACCAGGCGTTTCGCCTCAAACTTCTCCGGCGTGTCGATGGTTCCGGTGAGCTTGCCCCACACCTCGCGGCTGGCCTGGATCTTGCGGATCATCTTGTGCGTCCAGTCCTTGGGCACATGACAGTCCGAACACATGGCACGCACGCCGGTGCGGTTGCTGTAGTGAATGGTCTTTTTGTATTCCTGATAGACGTTGTCATGCATCTCATGGCAAGAGATACAGAAATCCATCGTGTTGGTCGCCTCCATCCCGGTGTTGAAACCGCCCCAGAACAGAATGCCAGAGATAAAACCCGTCGCCAACAACCCGATCAGCGAGTATTTGGCACTCGGTTTTTTCAGTTTGGCCCACAGGCTTGCAAGTTTTCCAGCCATCAGACTCTCCGCACTTGATTATTTTTGCATTGGAGACGCGTAAATCGAGGGGCTTTCGCCCCTCGATTGTTGCCTCAGATCAAGGCTTCTGCATCAATAGATGTCGTGCTGCGTGTTGTACACGTTGAACTTGCCGGTGGGCGTGATCATCTTGGGATCGGTGATCACCTTCTTCACCTTCAGAGTCGCATCGTCGTACACCACGATGGCCGACTGGTCGGTCTTGCCGCCCCACAGGGAGATCCAGACTTCCTTGCCATCCTTGGAGTACTCGGGGTGCACGGCGCGCTTGACCGCCTTGGTCTCCGGCAGGCCGGCGTCCTTGGCAACATGCAGAACCGCCTTCGGCTTGGACAGGTCGGCCAGATCCCACACCGTCACGGATTCGGCCAGATCCTTTTCAGGGTTCTGCGCCGAGTCGGCCCACAGGTGCTTGGACACGGGATGGGTCTTCACGAACAGGTTACCCGGCACATGCTTGACTTCCTGCACAACCTTCCAGTTGTACTGCTTGAACTGCTTGTGCTTGGCATTCTCCGAAGGCGTGGAGATCAGCGTCACGACATCTGCGCCCAGGTGACCGGTAGCCCAGACGGGGCCGTACTTCGGGTGCGTGAAGTTGGCGCCGCGACCCGGGTGGGGAATCTTGGCCACATCGACCAGGGCAGCCAGCGTGCCCTTCTTGGTGTCCACCGCGGCAATCTTGTTCGATGCGTTGGCAGCCACCAGGAAGTAGCGCTTGCTCGCATCCCAACCACCGTCATGCAGGAACTTGGCAGAACCAATGGTGGTCGTCTTCAGGTTCTCGATGTCCGTGTAGTCCACCAGCAGGATCTGGCCGGTTTCCTTGATGTTCACCACCCATTCCGGCTTGATGAACGAGGACACGATGGACGCCACACGCGGTTCCGGGTGGTAGTCGCCGTCAACCGTCACGCCGCGGGTGGAGACGACCTTCAGCGGCTTCAGGGTGTCGCCTTCCATGATGGTGTACTGAGGCGGCCAGTAGCCACCGGCGATTGCATACTTGTCCTCAAAGCCCTTGAACTTGGAGGTATCGATGGAGCGTGCATCAAAGGCGATCTTGACCTCGGCCACGACCGCCGGCGTTTCCATCCACAGGTCGATCAGGGACACACGGCCATCACGGCCGATCACATAAACGTAGCGCCCGGAAGCCGACAGACGCGAGATATGCACCGCGTAGCCGGTCTTGACGATGCTCTTGATTTCCTTGGTGTCCCCGTCAATCAGAGCCACCTCACCGGTGTCGCGCAGCGTGACCGAGAAGACATTGCTCAGGTTGATCTTGTTCATCTGCTTGGTCGGACGCTTGTCCACCGGCACGATGACGTTCCAGCTGTCGAGCTGATCCTTCAGGCTGAACTCGGGCGGCACATCCGGAGTGTTCTGGATATACCGGGCCAT
>JAFDZY010000313.1 GCA_018266685.1 Bacteroidota bacterium | reverse complement strand
GTTCGTTCGCCAAGTTGGCCAGGCCGCTGCGCTCACCCTTTGCCAAGGTAATATGGGCGAAGAGCGGATCTCCCTTGGCCTTGTCGATCAAGTAGCTCAGGCCGTTGCTCTCCGAGTCCAGGTAGGGCGTATCGATCTGGTGCACATCACCGGTGAAGACGATCTTGGTGCCCTCCCCCGCACGGCTGATCACGGTCTTCACTTCAAGGGGCGTGAGGTTTTGCGCCTCGTCCACAATGAAGAAGATGTTGCTGAGGCTGCGGCCACGGATATAGGCCAGGGGGGCCACGGCGATCTTTTCGTTCTCCACCATCTCGTCCAGCCGCTTCAACGTGTTGTCGTTCTTCTCAAAGCTGCCGCGGATCAACTTCAGATTGTCCCATATCGGCTGCATGTAGGGGTCCATCTTGCTCTGGATGTCGCCCGGCAGGTAGCCAATGTCCTTGTTGCTGAGCGGAACCACGGGGCGCGTGATGAAGATCTGCCTGTAATCCCTGCGCTGTTCCAACGCACAGGCCAAGGCCAACAAGGTTTTCCCCGTGCCGGCCGCACCTTGCATGGTTACCAATTTGATCTCCGGGTCGAGCAGTGCGCTCATGGCCAACGCTTGTTCCGCGTTCTTCGGCCCGATGCCGAACACGGTCTGCTTCTCCACCCGGGAAACTTGTTCCGTGCGCGGATCATACTTCGCCAGCACGCTCTTCTTCCCTTGTTTAAGGATGAAGAAGTGGTTGCCCTTGGGTTGTTCGCCCAGCTTCTTGGCCTGCAAGGTGCCGTGCATGAAAAGCTCATCAATGGCGCTTTCCTCCATGTCCTCGTTCACGGTAAGGCCGGTGAAGAGGTTGCGGCTGAGGTCGCGCACCTTGCCCGTAAGGAAATCCTCGGCCACGATGTTCAGGCTCTTCGCCTTCAGGCGCAACGCAATGTCCTTGCTCACCAGCACCACCTTGCGGTCCTTGTTCTGGCGCTGCAGTGTAAGGGCCGCGTTGATGATCTGGTGGTCGTTCTTGCCGTCCTGGAACACCTTGGTGGCATCCACGCCATTAAGGTCGTGCTTGGCCACCACCTTGAACTTGCCCTTGGTGGGGCCGTTCAGCGGCACCCAGTCGGTGAGCAGGTCGCCATGCCCGATGCCATCGAGGTGGCGAATGAATTCGCGGGCCTCGAAGTTGATGGTGTCGTTTCCTTTTTTGAACGTGTCGAGTTCTTCAAGCACTTGTATCGGTATGGCCACGTCATGCTCCTGGAAGCTTTCGATGGCGGAATGGTCGTAAAGGATCACCGAGGTGTCCAACACAAAGATCTTGCGGTCTTTCTTCTTCATGCGATCAATGAACGGGTTGATCAAATGTGCGGACCCATGGCCCGAGTTCGAAACGCGGATGCTTTCACTTATGCACGATCGATCGTGTTCATCGCATGGCACAATCCTGTTAAAACACCCAACGACCGCAATTCCCGTGCGTGACCAACATATTCTTGCCTCCATCCGAGGCCCAATTTTCCGCAGTGCGAACAAATAGTGGCTGCAAATTGTACACCGTGGGCCAACAACGCAAAAAACCAAACGACCATGAAAGACCAACGACCCAAACCAAACCCGATGGCCTTATACACGCCATGGCGCAGTGCACTGGCATGTGCCGCATTGGTGGCCTGCGCATCTGTTTCGGCGCAGGAAGTGTTCAACGAAACATTTACCGGCGGCGTAAGCACGGCCGGCTTCACAATAGCACAAGCCGCAGGCACCTGCACGTGGGCCTACAACAACCCGGGTGCCCGAAACATCAACGGCAGCGGATTCGATGCGGACTTCGCCATCTTTGACAGCGACAATTGTGGGAACGACGCGGACAGCGCCGGGGCCGACCTGCTCTCGCCCTTCTTCGATGCATCGGGACCGGGCAACTTTATCCTCTCCTTCAGCCAGCAGTACCAAGACCTTGATGGCACCGTTGCCATGGTGGAGGTTTGGGACGGCACGAACTGGAACGAGGTTTACAGCCCTGTTGGGGCAGACGCGGGATACCCCAACCCCGCAGTGAACGAAACCTTAAACATCACTGCGGCCGCCGGGGGGAATTCCGCAGCACAGGTACGCTTCCACTATGCCGGCGATTGGCGCTGGTGGTGGGCCATCGACAATGTGAACCTTTCCGTGGTGGCCTGTGCCGCACCGGCAGGCTTGGCCGTTACCGCGGTAACCACATCCGGGGGTACCATTGGCTGGACCGACAACGGCAGTGCCGCCTACCAATGGGTGGTCACCACGGGTGCCATTCCCAACGGTTCGAACACCATTGCCAGCGGTGACGGCAGCAACCTTGCAATTTCCGGGCTCAACAGTGGGGCACCATACATGGCGTGGGTACGGGCGGATTGCGGCGACGGGACATTCAGCAACTGGAGCAACGGCTTCCCCTTCACCACAGGCATCACCAATGACGAGTGCAGCGGCGCGATCGCCCTTACAGTAAACCCGAACCACAGCTGTGCCAACATGACCCCGGGCACCGTGGCCGGCGCCACCGATTCCGGCGTTACCAATGATTGCGGCGGAACACCGGATGACGACGTGTGGTTCTCCTTCACGGCCACCGACACGCTGCACCGCATCAGCTTGGAAAACATCACCGGTTCCACCACGGACTTGTACATGGTGCTTTGGGCGGGCACCTGCGGCAACCTGACCATGGTACCCAATGGCTGCAGTGACCCGGAAACCATGGACGTGGGCGGACTCACCATCGGTGCCACCTATTACCTGCAAGTCTTCTCCTGGACAAGCACGCCCGGCCAAACATCGGCGTTTGATGTATGCGTTGGCACCGAGCCCTTCTGCCAACCCCCGCTGGACCTTGCCGTGGACAGCCTGAATTCCCCGAACGCGTGGATAAGCTGGACGGACAACGGTGCGATGGAATACCAGTATGAGCTGCGCGCCACTGGAGCTCCCGGTTCCGGCGCCGATGGTTTGGTGCAAACTGGCACGGTGAACGCAAGCCCGCTCACGATCACCGGCATCGTGCCGGACAGCCTCTACGCCTTGTACGTCCGCAGCATTTGCTCCGTGGGAGATACCAGCGAATGGAGCGAAGGCCTGGTGCTCTTCGACGGTTACTGCAACACCATTGATTTCACCTCCGACGTGGAACCGATCTGCAACGTCACCTTTGCCGGCATCAACCACGACTCCCCCTCCGAGGTGGACGGCAGCCCGGCACTGGAGAACTTCACCATCTTCACGGCATACGTGGGACAGGGCGGCAGCTATCCGATCACCGTTTCAGGAAATACAAACGGCGACTACACCACCTATGTGACCGCCTTCTTTGATTGGGACCAGAACCAAACGTTTGAGACCTCCGTGCCCATCGGCAGCTTCACCAACACCGTGTGCGGAACACCCATCACCGCAACGGTGAACGTGCCCGCCGATGCGCTGATCGGAACGACCCGGATGCGCGTGGTGAAGAATTACAACTCCGCGCCGGAAGATCCCTGTGGCACCTACAGCTTTGGCCAGGCCGAGGATTACACCGTGGTAGTGGGCACCGTGGGCATTGCTGAAGCCGGTGCCAAGGACAAGGTTTCCGTTTTCCCCAACCCGGCCAGCACCGAGCTCTACATCAATGGCCGCCATGGAGAACCGGCCAATGTGCAGGTGTTCGACATGGTGGGGCACCTCGTGATGGACCAAACCTCCACCGGGCGTTTGGACATCGCCACACTTGCCCCCGGAAGCTACAGCCTCCAGATCACCAACCTGGACGGAAGCGGCATTGTTCATGCCCGCTTCGTGAAACAATAGCCTTGTCCACCCTGCGAAAAGGGGCTTCCGGTACGGGAGCCCCTTTTTCATTCCAACCAGCCATGCCGCCCACGGGGAACCGCGTTGGCTAACTTCGACACCTGCTTTGCCAAGCTACAGTTCCTACACCGTCCATCCTCCCTTCCACATGGCCGACGTTAAGCCCGTGACAACCTGCCCGCCTTTCCGCTTCCTTGCCTTTGCAGCCTCCCTGCTGCTCCCCGTGGCATTCACCTTGGCGCAAACCGGCACCATCGCCGTTGGTTACGGCAACGCCACCAGCCCCTTCTCGCCGCTCTATTCCTGCTACACCTACAACTATTCGCAACAGATCTACACCGCCGATGAACTCACCGCTGCGGGCGGACTGGCAGGCAACATCACGGCCATCCGCTTCTTCCATGCCGCCGGGGCGGACAGCGAAGGCACCGGTTGGAACAATTGGGCGGTGTACATGGGCGGCACTGCCCAAGCCGGTTTCAGCGGCACATCCGACTGGGTGCCCGGTACCGGGCTGCAACAAGTGTTCAGCGGCACGGTGGCTCCTGTGACCGGCGATTGGATGGAGATTACACTTGACACGCCTTTTGCGTGGGACGGAATGCAGAACGTGGTGGTGGCCGTACATGAAAACAGCCCGGGCTTCGGCTGCACGGCAGTGTGGAAGGCGTACGAGGCTTCCACCAACAGGGCTATGCTTTTCCGCAGCGACCTGCTTGACCCCGACCCCACCGCACCTCCGGCTGCAAGCAGCATGCCCTCCTCCCTGCTGGCCCAAGTGGAATTCATCGGCGCAACAGCGGCCTGCATGCCGCCGGTTGGCATCACCGCCACAGGCATCACGCCCGTTTCCTTCCAATTGGCCTGGGCGGACAACGGCGCAACGAACTATACCTACGAAGTGCGCAGCAGTGGCGCGCCGGGATCGGGACCAAGCGGCCTGTTCGCCACGGGTGATGCCGCCTCCGGAACGCCTCCCACGGACATTGCCGGCCTGGTGGCCAACACCGCATTCTCAGCCTATGTGCGCAGCAACTGCGGCGCAACCAGTTCCGGCTGGAGCTATCCGTTGTTGGTGCAAACGACCTGTGATCCGGCAACGGTGCCATATACAGCGGATTTCAACACGGTGCCGGTACCGGCACTTCCTTCCTGCTTTGTTGCGCAACAGGTTGCCGGAACACCATGGAACACGGTTGCTTCGCCCATTCCAGGCATGGACGG
>JAFDZY010000312.1 GCA_018266685.1 Bacteroidota bacterium | reverse complement strand
CCCGCGCTGCTGGCGCCCAGCGGCATCATCACGGACCTCACCTCCATCGGTACGCTCTTCGCCTTCACCCTGGTGTGCGCCGGCGTGCTGCTGCTGCCGCGCACGGATGCCCGCGATGCCAGCGGGCGCAAGCGCTTCCGCATCCCCTTTATTCCCGGCAAGTACCTCATCCCCGCCATTGTGCTGGCCTACCTGCTGCTGGACCGCGTGCGGATCGCCAACGCCTTCACCAGCCTGCACTTAGACCGCCAGGGCATCCTCCTTGCCGCCTTCACCCTCTTCGCCTTGGGCACGGCCGTGCAGGCCTTCCGCCGCAACTACTCCCTGATCCCCTGCATCGGCATGCTGAGCTGCGCCTACCTGATGATCGAGATCCCCGCCAAAAGCTGGGTCGTCTTCTTCGGATGGATGGCACTGGGGCTGGCGGTGTACTTCGCGTATGGAAGGAGGCACAGCCGGTTGGCGGGGGAGTGAGAGGGGGTGGGGCAGTTCTGAATACTCAGTTGTCGGTTGTTAGTTGGCAGTTGTCGGAGGCTGGTCGCCACAAGCCCGACAACTGCCAACTGTGAACTGACAACTAACAACGGACCCTCTACCCGAACTTCCGCTGGGCGCTCACCGCCTTGGCCAGTCCGGTGATCATCGTTCAACGCTTGCTGAGAAGTTCAAGCACGCGTTCCTGTTGCGCCGATATTCGTTCCAACACACGTGTGTTGGCCGCCAATGCCTCAAGGAACTGCTTTATGAGCTCTTCGCTCGTACCATGGACGTTCAGCGCATGGATCACGTTGTCGATGTACCCATGCGATGCATGCTCCCGCATGTTCAGGACCGACCTGTCCGCATGCAGCAATTCATCCAGCGTCTTGCGGTGGAACTCCGCCAGCTTGTCCAGTTCCACCGCCGTGAAGGCGGTATGGCCGTTTTCCTTGTCGGAGTATGCGGGTTGGCTGATGCCGAGCACCGCCGCCACTTCCTTCTGCGCAAGGTGGCGGTCCATGCGCAATTGCTGCACGCGCATGGCAACTTCTTTCATGTTCATGGCTCTCGGTTTCGGAGCGAAAGATATAAGGAGGGCCGATTCCGTTATAGGCATTGGCTATAAACAATGGGATGCATGGGGATGGCGGATAGCTTGCAGGCAAACCCTTAAACCCTTGAACCATGAAACGTACAATTACCCATTGGCTTCGGCATGCTGCAATTGCAATATGCGCCAGCGTTGCTTTTCAAGCCGCCGCCCAAACATACGTGAACAAGGAATGGTCCAATTCCACCGGCTTGCCGGGCACCATCGACTGGACTGCAACCGCCGTGGATCAGCAAGGCGATATGTTCGTGGTGGGGAATACGCAAGTAGGTCCCGGGAATACGGACGTGCTGGTGAGCAAATACAGCCGCGACGGGGAATTGCTATGGCAACAGGGCCATCATGGCAGTGCGGAAGCCGACGACTACGGGGTGGCAGTAACCACGGATGGTGCTGGCAACTGCTTCGTTGCTGCAGCCGTAAGCAATATCGGCACCTCCTTTGACGTAGTTGTCATGAAGTACAACCCCGGCGGAGCAATGGTGTGGCATACCGAATGGAACGGAGGCTCGAACTTGCATGACGTGCCCAGCAGCATTGCAATGGACGGCGCGGGAAACATCTATGTAGCAGGCACCACCTACAGCACGGCCACAAATCCGGACTATCTCCTGGTCAAGCTCAATGCCCAAGGGGCGTTGCAGTGGTCCGCCTCGTATGACTATGCGGGCTTCCCCGATATCGCCACAGGCATTTCATTCGACCCCTTGATGGATCCGGTGGTAACGGGCGGAAGTGCAAGCGCCGCAACCGCGTGGGACTATGCCACCATTCGGTACAACAAGGTGACAGGTGTGCAAAACGGCACCAACCGCGTAGTAGTGCCCGGTGTGAACATGGCCAATGCACTGGGTTTTGTCAGGGACAACGGCGGCAATTTGTTCATCACCGGGTACAGTGAAACCAACGGCAACAAGGACATCCAAACGGTGAAGATCGACAATGCTTTCACGTTGGCCTGGGTGCGGAATTTTGATGGTGAAGGCATGGAGGACATGGGCAAGGCCATTGGTGCCGACAACATGGGCAACGTGTACATCACCGGCCACTCGCACAAAGCCAATGGCGGCAGTGATTACATCACCATCAAGTACAATGCAAATGGTGATGTGCTCTGGAAGCAGCGCTACCGCGCACGCAAGGACGAATGGAAAGCCGAGGCAACCAAGCTCGCAGTCACTAATGATGGCGGAGTGGTCGTAGTGGGCACTATCTTCGACGGGCAGAAGACGAACTTCATGACCATCAAGTACAGCGCGGACGGCAAGCTGGAATGGGAGAAGGAGTACGACGGCCTGAACGGGGACGACAAGGCCAAGGACGTGCGCCTCTCCGCCGATGGAAAGGTGTACGTTACCGGCACTTCCGGTACGGGGACCCAAGCCACCTATTCCACCGTGAAGTACAGCTACCTGAAGAAGGACAATGGGATCATGTACACCGACCAAGGGGAACCCTATTGCATGGACAATGAATTGATCGTGAAGTTCAAGGCATCGTTGGTGAATACGGATGTAGTGGACGACCGGGGATGGCAGTTCGGCGACCTGAAAAAAGTGGTGGGGGACACGATCGCGCGCGCCATCATGCGGAAGCTCGGCATTGACCCGAATGGCAAACCCTTGATTGCATTCAAGATCTACAAACGCCTCACCACTGCGGACAGCATCTCCATCTCCCGGACCGGCAAGGAGGTCCGTGTTCCGAAGTTTTGGAGCTCCTTTTTGCTCCAACTGGACCACGGCCTGAATTTGGTTGCTGCAAGGGACAGCTTGAGCCAGCTAACCCAATACATCGACTATGCGGAGGTGAACGGACTGGCAACCTATACAAGCATCCCTGATGACCCCTACTTCGCCGTTTTTCAAGGAAGCCTGATCCCCAATGTCAATTATCCGGATGCGAGCATCAACCTCAATGGGGCTTGGGATGTGCAGACCGGACAGCCCTATTTGAAGGTAGGAGTGTACGACGACCCGGTTTATTGGGCGCATGAAGATTTTGGTGACGGGAGCTATTCGGGGTCCAAGGTGAAGGGCTATGACTATTACAATTCCACTGACCTTCAAAACGTGACTGACCCACCGAACAGCCATGGCACCGCAGTGGCGGGTGTGATCGGTGCGTTGCGGAACAATGGAAGGGGAGTGGCCGGCATCGCGGGCGGTGATGTGGACGGCACCGGGAATACCGGGGCGGCGCTCTATTCCATGGCAATCTTCAACAATAACAATCTGGCCCCGTTCAGCACGGTGGCCAACGCCATAGAGGAGGGGGCATCCAGCTTCGGTTACGGATTGAACATACAGAATCATTCTTGGGCCACTACCATAGACAACGCGGAACTGCATTCAGCCATCATCTACGGCTTCCAAAATGAGTGCCTGCTGGTAGCTGGAAGGGGCAACAGCGGAGCACAGACCATCTATTTTCCTGCCTGCTCAGGCTGGGGGGAATGGGTGCTGAGCGTAGGTGCCAGCGGGACGGATGGGAAGCGATACCCTAATTCTTCCTTCGGGTTGTATATGGGCTTGCTGGCTCCGGGTGCAACAGAACTTGTAGGGACCACGCAATATGCAGGCCATCCATACACCTGGACTTCTTGTGGCCTGAACGGGCAATACTCCTGCTTAAATGGTACCAGCGCCGCCAGTGCCCATGCCAGCGGCGTGGCTGCCTTGTTGATGAGCGAGTACAATGTGCAGAATGGCAGGGACCATGACCTGGCACCGGATGATGTGACCTACCTGATGGAGAAGTACGCGACGGACATTACAGGATTCCCGTACGCACCTGGCTATGACGCACAAAGTGGATATGGCCGCATCGATGCCACCAATACCATGGACCATATCCTTTGGCCGCATTACAGCGTCTTTCATTCCGGCGCTCCGAACAACACCAGCCAGAGTTCACTAGGTAGCGGAACGGTGATCCTGACTTACCCGATCAATGGATTGAGTCCGGGCAGCTACACGGCAAACAAGGTGCAGGTCACACACACATACAATTTGACCTTCTCCCCCAGCACCCAAGTATTGGGGCAATGGCCCCGGTACAGCGGCACCTTGGGCTTCAACTACAATTCATCGGAGCTTGATGGCAGGCCTTATGCGAACTGCACCTTCAGCGTCACGGGCAACACAGTACAGGTAACCGCCGTTACCGCCACGTACCAGATCAATGGGCAGTGGTACCCGGCCGCACCGGCCGATGTGAGTACAGCTTTCTCCTTGCACCTGTACGACCCTCTTTTCGACGGCATTGCAGAAACAGGGGCGGGATGGGCTATGAACGCCTTCCCGAACCCGGCCATGGATGAACTGCACGTGCAGGTTGACAATGACCGCGCTGCTCGGTTCCGTTACGAGATCTTCGACGTTTCCGGCAGGCGCATCCGCAATGCAGACCTAGGTGTCCGTACTGCGGTTCAGGAAGCACTGCCCATCGGGGACCTTGCAAGCGGCACATACACCCTCCGGCTATGGAAGGGGAACGACCGCATCAATCGCTCCTTCGTGAAGTATTAGGACCATGCGCGGAACCTACCTCCTGGTAATCGGCTTGGTCCTGCTTTCTGCCTGCCGCAAGGACCCGGAAACGGGTCCTTCGGCAGGTGGAGGGGGTGCACTACCTTGCATGCCGCTGCCCGAAGCTCCGCCCCTGGGTTGGGACGAATGGTATACCGCGCCCTACATCGGGAGTCCACGCTGGAACCCGAACAACCCGGAAGAGTTCATGGTCGTTGAGCATCGCTCTCCCGTTCTGTCCAAATTGTGGAAGTACAACCTCAGCACCCATGATCTCGTTCTTTTGTTCGAAGGGAACCTCCTGTATGCCCCCGAATGGGGCAAGTCCGGCTGGATCACGCTCAACATGGGCTGGCCTGTGAACATCTACAAGATCAAGGCAAACGGCGACAGCCTGACCCAACTCACCACGGATGGGCAGAACTTTGGCGGGGAATGGAATTATACTGGAGATACCATCGTGTATTACCATGCAGACAATGACACTCGAATCATGCTTTCTGATGGCACCTTTATTCAACATCTGCCTAATGGTGGAGGTTATATCGAGAACATCAGTAGCTGGCGGCATCCGCACTATTTGGCAACATCCTCGGAAGGTCTATACATTTTTAACCCGTACAACGGAATCCCCATCCAACTGATTTCTGATACCACTACCGGGGGGTATTACAGGACTTCATTTGTAAATGACTTAGATCGCATCGCTTGGGTGTGGGATAGTGGGCTATACACCACCCGCATTAGCACACATGAGACGGTTCCCATCGTGGAAACCTGTTCTTCCAATTGCTACCGGAGCGTGGATTGCAACCCGGTGAACAATAAACTGCTTCTTGCGAAATCCAAGTCCACGCCGGATTCCCCGTCCCAGCATGCCTTGAGGGTTGAGACCTCCATCGTCATCATGAATTTGGACGGCACGGAGAAGCAGGTGGTGAACGTTCCATTCCCGGAATAACCCATCCCATGAGAACCGCCATTCTTGCCCTCGTGCTTGTAGCCTCGTTCTGTGCATCGGCGCAATTCTTCTCCGGCCCCTGCCCGGCCCCCGATAGCGTGGTGGCCCTATACCGGGATGATGCCGACAGGCTGGCCTTGGCGCGCACGCTTCGGAATGGAACCACCTGGGTGGATTCGGTGGCCATTGATCCGGCCTGGGCGCAAACGGCCATGAACGCATTGGTGGCCGTGTACAATTCGGACCTGCCTGCACGCGATACCGTGGTGGACCTGCTCCACATACATGCGTATCCAACCAGCACTATGAGGCTACTCCTGGTTTCGGCCGACCCGGACT
>JAFDZY010000311.1 GCA_018266685.1 Bacteroidota bacterium | reverse complement strand
CGTATTTGTGGATAAGTCTGCCTCCGCACCGGGGGCAAATTCTTTGCTCATATTAGCCATCGCCATCAAACCTACGCCCAGCTAAGGCTCCAGGAAATCGGACCATCCCTTTTGTCCATTAACCCAAAAATGCCCGGGCCGGTCCCGGGCATTTTCATTCTACCAAGCTTACTGGAACTTCAGGCGGTTCAAGCTGTACCGTCCGCTGCCGGTGAAGAAAATGATGATGAACATCATCATGTACAGGAAGCTGAGCTCCTGCTTCGCAAAAGGCCCATCGCCATTGGCCAGAAAGGCCGCCACCGCCATGCCGATGATGCAAGGAATGGTGGTGATGCGGGTCCACAAGCCCAGCACCACGCACAGGGCGCAGAACACCTCGGCAAATAGGATCAGCGCCAAGCTCAATCCGGAGCCCAGGCCGATTGGATCGAAGAAGGAACCGGAGAGGTCGCCGAACTTCATGAGCTTCACCAGTCCGTGGTGCCAAAAGAGCGTGCCCCCGGCGGTAAGGCGGAGGAGCAAAGTGCCAAGATCCACTGAAACTTCCTCTGAATTGAGCAGCATGCTTGCGATTATTGCGGCGAAGTTATGGGGAGCACCCGGAGTACCTCAACCTAAATTGGAATCATTCCAAACTTGTGCACAACTTGTATCTACGTGGATCCCCTTATTTACATTTGGTTGCATTAACCGCATATTTGCACCAACCAAACAACAAACTGATGGGTTCGAAGAATATCCTGAACGCATTTGGCGCGCTGATCATAGCCGCCACCATTCCTGCTGCGGCATCTGCACAATTTGAGGCCGGGGACAATGTGCTCGGCGTGGGAGTTGGGATCGGCGGCGGCTATGGTATCGGATACACCGGAACCGGAGTGAGCCAATCTCCAGCCTTGGGCGTGCATTTGGACCATTGCATGGGCGAGCTGGGCCCTGGCACTTGGGGCTTGGGTGGTGCCGTTGGGTATAAGTCATTGGGCTACGAGTACAAGGACCCCTATTGGAACTACACCGAAGACTACAAGTGGACCTACCTCACCATTGGTGTGCGGGGCACTTGGCATTACAACGAGTGGCATGGCTCGGATAAGCTGGACACGTATGGCGGGCTGATGTTGGCATACCGCAGTGCATCCTTCAAGGATAATTCCACCTATCCTAACAACTGGACCGGTGTAAAGTACACGTGGTCCGGAAGCGGTGTGGGATTCTCTGGCATCTTGGGCGCGCGCTACTACTTCACGGATAACATCGGCGCCTTTTTGGAGGCAGGCTTCGGCTATGCCGTACTTCAAGTAGGCTTGGCCGCGAAGTTCTGATTGCGCAATTTGCTTCACTGAAAGCCCCGCCTTACCGGCGGGGCTTTCAGTTCTACTTGCCGGCCAGTACTTTCGCGCCCCTTTCCGGGCCTGCCATCCGTAGGGCAGCCCATTGAACACATGAAGATCAACGTTACCCTGCCGGACGGAACCGTCCGGGAATTTGAGCAAGGCACCACGGCCATGGATGTGGCCAAGAGCATCAGTGAGGGCTTGGCCCGCAATGTGCTCAGCGCAAAAGTCAATGGTGAAGTGCGTGATGCCAACCGCGCACTCCCCGGAGATTGCAACCTTCAACTGCTCACCTGGAACGATGCAGAAGGGAAAGCCACCTTGTGGCACAGCAGCGCCCACCTGATGGCTGAGGCCATCGAAGCGCTCTATCCAGGCACCAAGTTCGGCATCGGCCCGCCCATCGAGAACGGATTCTATTACGACATCGACCTCGGCGACAAGGTGATCGGTGATGGCGACTTCGCGGCCATCGAGGCCAAGATGAAGGAACTCGCCGCCAAGAAGGAAACCTTTGTGCGCCGCGAAGTGCCCAAGGCCGAGGCCACCAAGTACTTCACCGACAAAGGCGACGAGTACAAGCTGGAGCTGATCGACGGCCTGGAAGACGGCACCATCAGCTTTTACACGCAGGGCAACTTCACCGACCTGTGCCGCGGGCCGCACCTGCCGGACACCAGCCCCATCAAGGCCATCAAGGTGATGAGCGTGGCGGGGGCCTACTGGCGCGGCGATGAAAAGCGCAAACAGCTTACGCGCCTCTACGCCATCACCTTCCCCAAGCAGAAGGAACTGGACGAATACTTGGTGCTGCTGGAGGAAGCCAAAAAGCGCGACCACCGCAAACTGGGCAAGGAACTGGACCTGTTCACCTTCAGCGAGCGCGTGGGCGCCGGGCTGCCGTTGTGGCTGCCCAAGGGCACGGCCTTGCGGGAGCGTTTGGTGAATTTCCTGAAGACCGCGCAGGAAAAGGCCGGTTACGTGCAGGTGGCCACGCCCCACATTGGCGGCAAGGCCCTGTACGAAACCAGCGGCCACTGGGAGAAATACGGCAAGGACAGCTTCCAGCCGATCGAAACCCCGCAGGAAGGCGAGATGTTCATGCTCAAGCCCATGAACTGCCCGCACCACTGCGAAATCTTCGCCAGCCGCCCACGCAGTTACAAGGACCTGCCCCTGCGTTTGGCGGAGTTCGGCACGGTGTACCGCTACGAGCAAAGCGGTGAGCTGCACGGCCTCACCCGTGTGCGCGGCTTCACGCAGGATGATGCCCACCTCTTCTGCATGCCCGACCAGGTGAAGGAAGAGTTCAAGAAGGTGATCGACCTGGTGCTGCTGGTGTTCCGCGCACTGGATTTCAAGGACTACGAAGTGCAGATCAGCCTGCGCGACAAGGAAGACCGCAGCAAGTACATCGGCAGTGAGGAAAACTGGGAGAAAGCCGAGCGCGCCATCACGGAAGCCGTGTCCGAAAAGGGCATGAAAGCCGTGGTGGAATACGGCGAAGCGGCGTTCTACGGCCCTAAGCTGGACTTCATGGTGAAGGATGCCCTGGGCCGCAAATGGCAGTTGGGAACCATTCAGGTGGACTACAACCTGCCGGAGCGTTTCGAGCTGGAATACGTGGGCGCGGACAACCACAAGCACCGCCCGGTGATGATCCACCGTGCGCCTTTCGGCTCGTTGGAACGGTTCACCGCCGTACTGATCGAGCACACGGCCGGGCGCTTCCCATTGTGGCTGGCCCCCGAGCAGGCCATTATCTTGCCGATCAGCGAAAAATTCAACGAAGCAGCCAAGCAAGCTGCCGAATTGCTGAAAGAACACGATATTCGCACCATCATCGACGAGCGGAACGAAAAGATCGGTCGCAAGATCCGCGACGCGGAAATGGCCAAAACGCCGTTCATGCTCATCATTGGTGAAAAGGAAGCCGGTGCCGGCACGCTCTCCGTGCGGGAGCACGGACAAGGCGACCTTGGCACCATGACCACGCAACAATTCCAAGCCCTGGTGGAGGGCCGCATCCAAGCGAGCCTCGCCGGGCAATAACCCGATCCACAACCCTTACCGAAAGCAAGTTTGGCAACACGTCCCCCCTTCCGTCCTGCGGGCCCCCGCCCGCCCCGTCCTTCAGGCCCGCGCCCGCGCGGGGGCCGTGTAGTCCGCGAGGATCCCCACCGCATCAACGAACGCATCTACGGCGTGCCCCAGGTACGCGTGGTGGGTGAAGGCATTGAACAAGGCGTGTACCCCATAGAGCAAGCCCTGCGCATGGCGCAGGAACTGCAATTGGACCTGGTGGAGATCAGCCCCACCGCCGACCCGCCCGTGTGCAGGATCATCGACTACAAGAAATTCCTGTACGACCTCAAAAAGAAACAGAAGGAGATCAAGGCCAAGCAGGCCGTGATCGAGATGAAGGAGATCCGCTTCGGCCCCAACACCGATGAACACGACCTCAACTTCAAGCTCAAGCATGCCCGCCGCTTCCTGGAGGAAGGCCACAAGGTGAAGGCCTTCGTGTTCTTCAAGGGCCGCACCATCGTGTTCAAGGAGCGGGGCGAGATCCTGCTGCTGAAGTTCGCCCAGGAACTGGAGGACATCGGCGTGGTGGAAAGCATGCCCAAGCTGGAAGGCAAGCGGATGATGATGTACCTCATCCCTAAGAAGAAGAAATAGGGCGTTGGAACCCTTTCGGAAGAAAAAAGACCGGATTTCGGGGAAAATTGCGAAATTCGCGCCCCCGAACGTTCGATCAACACAGACGAGGCCATGCCGAAGATGAAGTCGAAAGCCGGTGCCAAAAAGCGTTTTGCGCTTACGGGCACGGGCAAAGTGAAGCGCAAGCACGCGTTCCACAACCACATTCTTACCAAGAAGCACAAGAAGCGCAAGCGCAACCTGCAAAAGACCGGGTTGATCGCCAGCGTGGATGAAAAGGCCATTCTGGACCTGCTGAAGTAAGACCGTTTCCCGCCGGGTACACAGGCGGGGTTAACCAGGGCTTGCAGGCACAAAAGAGCCGCCACCGCGCGGACGCCCACGCCCGAAAACCGAAGAAAGAATGCCACGCTCAAGGAATAAAGTAGCCAGCCGCGCCCGCCGCAAAAAAGTGCTGGACCGTGCCAAAGGAAATTTTGGCCGCAGAAAGAACGTATGGACAGTGGCGGTAAACACCGTGGAAAAAGGCTACAGCCACGCCTACACGGGCCGCAAGTTGAAGAAGCGCGAGTTCCGCGCACTGTGGATCCAGCGCATCAACGCTGCCACCCGCGCCAATGGCATGAGCTACAGCGTGTTCATGAACAAGCTGAAAGCCGCCAACATCACCCTGGACCGCAAGGCCCTGGCGGAGATCGCTTACAGCGATGCAGCCGCCTTTACCGCCATCGTGGACAAGGTGAAGTAACCCATCCAAGTTCGGGACCGAAAAGCCATTCCGTGAGGAGTGGCTTTTTTGTTGTCAGTTGTCAGTTGTCAGTTGTCTGTTGTCAGTTGTCTGGTCCGGACAACCAACTACGGACAACCGACAACTGTTGACTTACCCCAGCACCGTCACTTTCCCTCCCGGCGTTCGGTGGGCCTGCGGGCTGAGGCTCCCGCACTTCAAGCGGCTGCATTTCAGCAGGCCATCCGTAGTGCAGGCGCCAGTGGCTTGGCCTGCGCGCAGCACCAGTTCAGCGGCGGCCTCCGCATCATTTCCGGCGCGGTGGTGCTTGAAGCGGATGCCATGCACGCTGCACATCGGCCCGAGGCCATAGCTGCGATGCCCCGGCCACACGCGGCGGCACAGGCTCACGGAGCAGAAGTAGCTGAACGTGGGCAAGGGCAGGCCGTAGCTAAGTAGCGTGCTGCGCAACACGTTCATGTCGAAGGCGGCATTGTGGGCCACCACCGTGGCACCGTCCATCAGGGGCAGCGCTTCGGCCCATACCTCCGCAAAGCCTGGTGCATCGGCCACATCCTGCGGGCGGATGCCATGGACGGCCATGGTGAAGGGCGAGAAGTACGGCCATTGCCGCGGCTTGATCAGCCAGTTGCGCACCTCGCGAACCACCCCGCCGCGCACAATGGCCAGGCCCATTTCGCAAGGGCTGTCGGCATCGTTGGTGGCGGTCTCGAAGTCGAGGGCGAGGAAGTCCATTAGCGAAGTCCCACAAAGGACGCAAAGAACGCGAAGCACACAAGTGCATCAATCCAAAGGCCATAAGCCGAAGAGCGTAAGTGCCGCTTTGCTTCAACGAATAAAAATTATATTTGATAGATAGAATACATCATATAGAACTCCATAACATACTATATATCTGCTCATTACAAAATTTTAATGGTGATATTATCACCATTTGATGGTTATATAACAACCACTTTATGGTGATATAACAACCACATTATTCTATCTTTATCCCACCGATGTACACCCGCAACATCATCCCGCTCGTGCAAGAGGCCCTCGTGGACACGCCGGTGGCGCTGCTCAATGGTGCGCGGCAAACCGGCAAGAGCACATTGGCGCGCCAGGTATGTGCCCAGCGTGGCGGCATGTACCTCACCTTGGATGACCGGGCGGTGCAGGCAAGCGCATTGTCCGATCCGGACGGATTTGTGCGGGGCCTTGGAGCGATGACCGTGATCGATGAGATCCAATTGGCCCCGGACCTGTTCAGGGCCATCAAAGCTGCTGTGGACCGTGACCGGCGGCCGGGGCGCTTCCTGCTCACGGGCAGCGCCGACGTGCTGCTGTTGCCGAACATGAGCGACTCGTTGGCCGGCCGCATGGAGATCATCACCCTGCATCCATTGGCCCAGGATGAAATGCTCAACCGGAAAAGCACATTCATTGAAAATGTGTTCGGCAGCGACCTTCACCAACTTCCGCCTACCGGCAACAGCACCAAGGAAGACTTGGCGCAGCGCATCGTATGCGGGGGGTTCCCGGAGGCACTTGCCCGCAAGGAATCCCGCAGACGCACGGCCTGGTTCAGGGGATACGAAACCACCATCCTGCAGCGTGATATTCGTGACCTGGCCAACATCGCGGGGCTGACCGAGCTTCCCCGCATGATTTCCTTGCTGGCGGGACGTTCCAGCGGTTTAATGAACCTGGCGGACATAGGGCGAAGCTTGGGCCTGCCCTACACCACCATCACGCGGTACATGACCTTGTTGCAGACCGCTTTTTTGGTGGATCCCGTGCCAGCTTGGAGCCACAATCGCACATCCCGCTTGGTTAAGGCGACCAAAGTCCACCTCAACGATCCCGGATTCACCACGTGGCTCTGTGGTCTGCGCACTGCGGAGGAAGTCCTGGCCTCGCCCTTGTTCGGCCCGCTGCTGGAATCCTTTGTGGTGGCGGAATTGCGCAGGATGGCCACCTGGTCCGGACTTTCCCTTTCACTCTATCACTTCAGGAACAGCAGTGGAAGAGAGGTGGACATCGTCCTGGAAGACCCCAAGGGCCGGGTGGTGGGCATTGAGGTGAAATCCGCTACTGCCATCGGCACATCCGATCTGGCAGGGCTCAAGCAGTTGAGATCACTGGCCGGAAAAAAGTGGGTGCGCGGTATGATCTTGCATCCGTTCCATGGACTTACTCCGTTCGACAAAGACGTCCACGGGGTGCCTCTGAGCGCGTTGTGGACGTGGTGAGGGGGTGTTCCTCGAGGCAGTTGGCAGTTGTCAGGAGCCTAACAACCCACAACCAGTATCTGACCTCTGTATCACACCTTCACCACCTCCGCGTCCGCCAGTGCCTGGTAGAGCTTCTTTGCGGTAGCCTCACCCACGGGCACCAGCGGCAACCGCATGTGGTTTTCGCAGAGGCCCAGGGTCTTCATCACTTCCTTGATACCGCCGGGATTGCCTTCCACGAAGAGCAGGGTGATCAGCTCGATCAAGTTGAGATGCTCGTGGCGTGCGGTATCCATGTCGTCCTTCATGGCCGCATGCACCAAGCGTGCAAACTGCTCCGGCAGGGCATTGCCCACTACACTGATCACGCCATCGCCGCCCATGGCGAGGATGGGCAGGGTGAGCGCATCATCGCCGCTGATGACGAGAAAATCCTTGGGGCGGTGCTTCAGGAGCAGGCCGATCTGGTCCAAGTTGCCGCTGGCCTCCTTGATGCCGATGATGTTCTTGAAATCACGGGCCAATCGCAGGGTGGTATCCGAAGTGATGTTGCTCATGGTGCGGCCCGGCACATTGTACAGGATGATGGGCCGCAGGCTGGCTTGGGCAATGGCCTTGTAGTGTTGGTAAATGCCTTCTTGCGTGGGCTTGTTGTAGTAAGGGCTTACGCTGAGGATGGCGTCCACGCCGTCCATGTCGAAGTCCTTGAGCGATCCGATGACGGCAGCCGTATTGTTGCCGCCCACGCCCAGCACCACGGGCACGCGGTTGTGTACCACTTCGATCACCTGCGCCAGCACCTGTTGCTTCTCCGTGGTGGACAGCGTGGCACTTTCGCCGGTGGTGCCCATCACTACAATGAAATCGATGCCACCGACCACCTGGTGTTCCACCACCTTGGCCAGTGCGGCGTGGTCCACTGCGCCATTGGCGCGGAAAGGCGTTACCAAGGCCACGCCGAGGCCGCGAAAACGATCGTCCATGTTGGTTTGTGCTTGTTCAGTTCAGTGCGGCGGTTTGTGGCGCGTTGATCATCATCAGGTACCGGTCCACGTTGGCGATCAGCTGGGAAAGGCTGTCGGCCCCGGCGGTATCGATCATCATGTCCAGGAAGTGCGCGTTGGTGTCGCTGAGGCGGCCCACCTTGAAACGCGCCTTGCTCTTGGCCAGGATGTACTGCAGCGGTAGCAAGTCATGGACGGTGAGGTCGATGAGGACATCGTACTCCTCGGCCATGAAGTTCTGCACCACGTTTCCGTGCGGAATGCGGTACCAGTTCAGGTCCTTCAAATTGAAGACGTCGAAATTGAGCTTGGCGTGGAGGAAGTGCGGCAGTACCTTTTCGTCGTAGTAGCCCAGTGCCATGATCTTGGTGAGGCCAAGCTCCTCCTTGAGCTTCTTCACATAATTGCGCACTTGGTTGTGCGCGGTTTCATCGGCTACAAGGTAGATGATGCCCACCTTCACGGACATGGCCAGGTTCTTGGCCACGGGTTTGCGGTCCGGCTGCGCCTCCTTTACCAAGGCACGCCTGCCCATCCACTCCTTGATGCGGTCCAGCAATTTCATGCCTCGATCATCCGTGCAAATTCCTCTTCATCGATCACCTTCACGCCAAGCTCATCGGCCTTGGCCTTTTTGGCGGGACCCATGTCGGCACCGGCCACTACAAAGCTCGTCTTCCTGCTGATCGACCCGCCCACTTTTCCGCCGTTTGCTTCTATGGTTTCCTTGATCCCGTCCCGCGTAAAGTTCTTGAACACGCCCGAAACTACGAAGGACATTCCCTTGAGCCGTTCGCTTCGCGGGCCTTCCGGGGCGGTTCCCACCTCAAACACAAGCCCGGCTTGCCGCAGGCGCGCCACGATCTGCCTATTGCCCTCGGCCGCGAAGAAGTCCCGAATGCTGGCGGCGATCACCTCCCCCACTTCGCCGATGCCGGTAAGTTCCTCCTGTGACATTCCCTCCAACCGGTCGATGCTGCCCACGGAGCGGGCGATCTTCTTGGCCACGGTTTCGCCCACATGGCGGATGCCCAGCGCAAACAACACCCGCTCAAACGGCACCGACCGGCTGGCCGCGATGCCTTCAATGATGAGCTGCGTGCTGCGTTCGCCCCAGCCCTTGCCCAGCGCCAGCAGCTGCTCTTGCGTGAGGTCGTACAAGTCGGCCACATTGCGGATCAGCTTGGCTTGGTACAGGGCCTCCACCGTTTCGCCGCCCAAGCCGCCGATGTCCATGGCCTTGCGGCCCACAAAGTGCTCGATGCGCCGGGTGATCTGCGGGGGGCACCCGTGTTCGTTGGGGCAGTAGTGCTGGGCCTCCCCTTCATCACGGACCAACGGTGTGCCGCATTCGGGGCAGTTTGCCGGATAGCGCACCGGTGCTGCGCCCGCAGGCCTTTGGGCCAAGTCCACCCCGGTGATCTTGGGGATGATCTCTCCGCCCTTTTCCACCAGCACCATGTCGCCGAGGTGCAGGTCCAGCTTGGCGATCTGGTCCGCATTGTGGATGCTGGCACGCTTCACGGTAGTGCCCGCCAATTCCACGGGTTCCAGCAGGGCCACCGGAGTGATGGCCCCGGTGCGGCCCACGTTGAACTCCACGCCGTTGAGCCGCGTGGCCTTGTTTTCCGCAGGGAACTTGTATGCAATGGCCCAGCGCGGACTTTTGGCGCGCAGGCCGAGCTCCTCGCGCACGCTGAGGTCGTCCACCTTGATCACCACGCCGTCCATGGCGATCGGCAGGTGGTGCCGGGCCTGGTCCCAATAATTGATGAACGCCATGATGTCCTCAATGCCGTCGGCGCGCGCAATGAAGCGTTTTGTGGGGTCAGGTGTCCTGAAGCCCCACTCACCGCACTGGCGAATGTTTTCAAAGTGGCTCCGGAAGGGCATTTCACCCGTGTAGAGGTCATAGATGTAGTTCTGCAAACCGCGCTTCGCCACCACCTTCGGATCCTGCAGTTTGAGCGTTCCCGCACTGGTGTTGCGCGGGTTGGCGAAGCGCTCTTCACCTTCCTCATCGCGCTGTGCGTTGAGTTTTTCAAATTCCTTGAACCCCATGAGGATCTCGCCGCGCGCTTCCAGCTCAGCGGGCGGGTTTCCGCGCAAGCGCAGGGGAATGGTGCGCACGGTGCGCACGTTGGCGGTGATGTCCTCGCCTTGTTCTCCGTCGCCGCGTGTGACGCCCCGTACGAGTTCACCATGGTGATAGGTGAGGCTGATGGCCACGCCGTCGTACTTGAGCTCCATGACGAAGCGCACCGGGCCGGCCTCTTTCTCCACGCGGCGCACGAAATCGGCCACTTCCTCGCGGCTGTAGCTGTTGTCCAGCGAGAGCATGGGCCAGCGGTGGGCCACGGTGGGGAAGTTCTTGGTGATGTCGCCGCCCACGCGCTGGGTGG
Source organism: Bacteroidota bacterium (assembly GCA_018266685.1). Classification (GTDB taxonomy): domain Bacteria; phylum Bacteroidota; class Bacteroidia; order Flavobacteriales_F; family PHOS-HE28; genus PHOS-HE28. Next base: position 8,257 of record JAFDZY010000311.1, on the reverse strand, counting down.
GGCTGTTGGGCGAAGCGAGGTCCGGGAACTGTTTCTCCAGCGCCTCCAGTTCTTTCATCAGGAAATCGAATTCCTGGTCGGAGATCACGGGCGTGGCCTCAACGTAGTACAAGTGGTTGTGGCGTTCCAACTGTTCGCTCAGCTCCCTTACGCGCGTGGCGGCCTGCCCGTGGTCCATGCGTGCAAAGATCACACCCAGGCATGAATGAAACGCGGATTGCCGCTGAGGTCGGTGATCAATTCCGCATGGGGGAACCCGGCCTGTTTCACCACCTCCACCGTTTGGGGCGCATGGCGGTAATGCCCTTCAAACCACACCGAATCGCCTGGATGCAATGCAGGAAAAGCAGCCTGTGCAATGGCGCGAAAGAACTGTTGTGGATCGGCGTATTCAACAAATAGCGCAAGGTGCGGTTCGTGGTCCAGCACATGGGGCTGCATCGTGCTGCTGTCATCCAGCGGCACATAGGGCGGATTGCTTACCACGAGGTTGCCGGGGCCGCTCAGCATGGACCGCATCCACTGTGGCAGTGCTTCGCCCAAGGCATCGGTTCTGGACCATTGCACATCCAGGTGATTTGTGCGGGCATTTTCCGCAGCCAGTTCCAACGCGCCGGCACTGATGTCCAGCCCAAAGACCTGCGCGGCGGGAAATGCCTGCTTCAAGGCCAAGGCGATGCATCCGCTCCCGGTGCCTACGTCAACAATGCGCTCCGGGGCGTTTTTGCAAGACCGAATGATGCGGTCCACCAATTCCTCCGTTTCCGGGCGTGGGATCAGCACGCGCGGGTCTACGGCAATGCGCAGGCCGTGGAATTCCACGTGCCCAATAACGTATTGCAAAGGTTCCCCTGCTGCCAGGCGCTTCAAGTCTGCCTGCAACTGGGCAGACCACACAGGATCCAACGGGCTTTCCTTGTCCAATTCGGGGATCACATCCGGGAGCCGTTCGCGCAGCAGGGCCCGGACCGTTGCCCATGCATCTTCGTTTCCGAGTTGCGTACCGAGCTGCTCCAGCGCTTGTGCTGCAAACGCCCTCACGGTGCCCATGGTTGGTACACTGCCCATGCTGCAAAGGTGCGGCCTGTGGCGAAAGCAAAAGCTTGCGATATTTGCGGCCTGGGGCAGTAGCTCAGCTGGCTAGAGCGCCGCGTTCGCAATGCGGAGGTCGAGAGTTCGAATCTCTTTTGCTCCACTGGGAAAGCCCTGCGCAAGCGGGGCTTTTTCTTTGGCTTCCGCCGGGTACCTTCGCGGCCCATTGGCCCAACGCATCACGGAGAGGTGGCAGAGCGGTCGAATGCGGCGGTCTTGAAAACCGCTTTACCTTCACGGGTAACGGGGGTTCGAATCCCTCCCTCTCCGCCAACGCTGTCCGCAAAGCGGGCGATGACGCAAGCCTGATCGGTGCGGAGCTTGCTCCAAGCACCGATCAGGCTTGTGGCATCACAGGCCGCGCAGCGGACTGGAGCGTTGAAGCCTCTCCCCCTCAGGGAATGCCGTTCCCACGGCAATCCCTCCCTCTCCGCCAACGCTGTCCGCAAAGCGGGCGATGGCTTCAGCAGACCTGCTGCCGAGCTTGCTCGAAGCAGCAGGGATGCTGAAGCGATCAAAGACCGCTGTTGAGCCTCAGGGTCCGCTTTGCGAGACCCTGAGGGAGCTATCGTAGCAGTGACTCTACCTACTTAATCGGGTAGAGGATGTTGGTGAGCCACTTGGCCGTGTCCGGTTCCGTAGTGGGATCAGTAACGTATTCCTCGATTACGGCATCGCGCTTTTCCAACCCATTTGCCTTGATCATATCTTCCATGGCGTAGTGCGCCACAACGGTACCGCCATAGTTGCCCCGGTACGCGATCAGGAGAGCCTTTCCCGCCGGGATAGTAGTCATTTCCAATCCTGGGACCGTCACTCCTTCCTTGACCTGCACCGGAATGCCTGCGAACAAGTCCGCACGTTTGGCAATGGTATCCCATTCAAAGAACACCCCCGATGGTGATCCGGCAAGCTCCAATCCTGCTTTACCCGCAGCTTGGGCCGCTTGTCCGAATGTGGCTCCGAAGAATTCCTCCAGCTGGTTCCAGTTCACCGTTTTGCGCTTGCCCAAATAGGTCACCGCCGGGCGGTCCACCGTTTGAATGGTGTATCCCCTGAAGGTGCGGGCCTTCAAGGCTGCAGCCTGCTTGGCCACATCGGCTTCGCAAAGTTTCTTCAGGCTCTCCAGGCCGCTGGCGAAAACCGGGCCCATCATGGCGTCCATATCCTTGAACACATAGATGATGCGCGACAGGAAGCCATTCTCGGAATCGAAGGACCAGGTCACTTCGGTGCTGTCCCCTTTCGGCACCAGGTCGATCGCACCTTTTGCCAACCCTTCAAACGGTTTGATGAAGTGCAGGTCCACGCCAATGTGCTTGCCGGGGTCAACGGCATTCACCACCTGCTCCCCCTTGCCAATCTTTTCACCGGCCCAACTGCTCTTTGAACCAACTTCGCCATCGGTCCCCTCAAAGGTCACTTTCGCCGAGGGTTCCATGGCCAGAAACGGGCTCCATTCGTTCTCGGCCTTTAAGGACTTCACATGGTCCCACACCATGGCGGCCGGCGCAGCAATCACCGTTTTCCGCTCCAGGTGGGAATGTTTTGGCCCCAAAAGGCCGAGAAGAACCGCCAGCACCACCACCGCCAGCAGGATGATCAACAGGGTTTTAAGTGCTCTCATCGGTTGTTATTTTCCGAAAGATGGGAGATCCCGTTGCCTTTTCACCATGGTGACGGAATAATTTCGGCACGATATTTCTTTGCGTAACCAAAAAAGACCACCATGCGCATGCCTTTCAACCATTTTCAACTGCCGATGGCCGTGTTGGCATTGGCCTTGTTCACCCTACCTGCCTGCAAAAGTACCAGCCCTGCGGGGGACAAGGTGAAAATGCCCTTCACCGGCAACAAGTACGAAAGCAACAACCGCTTTTTCCGTGGCACCGGCAGCGGCGTAAGCATGAAGCAGAACATTGCGCGCGGCAAGGCAGACCTGGATGCGAAGAATCAACTGGCGGCCCAGGTAAAGACGAACATCCGGGCAGTGACCGACCAGTACTTGGGCCAAACGGAGAATGCGGAAGCTGCCGACGTAGCGGACAAATTCCAAAGCTTGGTGCGCGAGGTGATGAACACCGAAATGGCCGACCTGCGCAAGATCGGCGAGGAGACGCGGTACAACGAGACCACCAAGGAATACACCCAGTACGCGGCCTACGAGATCAAGAAGAACGCCATGTTCCGCTTCATGAAGAAGCAGGCCAAGACGGACGAGAAGATCGCGGAGACCACCCGCAAGAAGATCGATGAGATCTTGGACGAGGAGATCAAGAAGGCCGACCTCGATGACCACGACTGAAACCTGCGCAGGGCCTGGGTGAGCAAGCAATGGATCACATCAGGACCCCCACCCATTCACGTCGAAGTCCCTGCGCACTATTGGAACCAGGCCACCACGGGCAAGTGGTCGCTAAAGCCGCCCTTGTAGTGCCCGCCGCTGTATGTTTTGTCCGGTGAAGGCCCGAACTTCGGGTTGCGGAACAGCAAGCGTGGATCATGGCAAACAGAAGCCTTTTCCAGCCTGATGCCGGGGCCGTTCAGCAGGGCGGCGGAAACGATCATCTGGTCCAGGTACTCCCAGTTTCCTCCATACTGGAAACTGCCACTGCCGGGGGCCTGGTCCATGCACATCAGGTCGAAGAGGTCCGCCTGTGTGCCGGTGTTGCAGGCCGCGCGGAGGCCTTGTTGCATGCTGGCATCATCAGGTGTGTCGTTGAAATCTCCCATGATGATGATCTTGGCCTTCGGATCATTTTTCAGGAGCGCGTCCACCTTGCGGCGCACCACCCGTGCCGCAGCCATGCGTTTGGGTGCGGATCCTCGCACGCCCTCGCCCCTGCTGGGCCAGTGGTTCATCAGCACATGGAGCATTTCGCCGTCGGCCAGTTTCAGCAATACGTAGAGCACATCGCGCGTGCGGTCCCGGCCCAGATCAACAGGGAGCGGCTCCTTGGCCGCCACGGAAGCCAAGTCCTTGCGCACCAACAACGCCACGTCGATGCCACGCTCGTCGGGTGAATCGAAGTGGACCACCGTGTAGGCGGCACCCCGTAGCGGAGGTGTCCGTGCCAAGTCGTTCACCACGCCGGCATTCTCCACTTCAGCAAGTCCTATCACGGCAGGCAGCCCATCGCCTGCCCATGAAATGGCACGGGCCAGTTGGTCCAGCTTGTGGCGATAACGTTCCGTGTTCCAATGCAGTTCTCCATCGGGCAAGAAATCCTCGTCGTGCGTGGCGGGATCGTCCTTGGTGTCGAAGAGGTTCTCCACGTTGTAGCCCACGATGGCCCTGCCTTTCAACGATGCTTGCGCAACAAGCTCCTGTACCGGGACCGCGGGTTTCGGCAAGTTCTCCGGGACTGGAGTGGCGCAGCCTGCCGCCAAGATGGCAACCGTGATCCCTGCAAGCGCAAGCCTCATCGGCGCGACTTCACGCCCAGCACGCCCAGCAAGCCGCGCGTCAATTCGCGCAGTGCCGTGCGGCCCAACTGGCGCACCATGGTGTTCTTGCTGATCTCCTCGATCATGCTCGGCTCTTCCTTGGCCGGTTTGGCCGGTTTGCCTGGCTGCACGGGGGCTGGATCCACCTCCTGGTGTTCCTTCAATCGCTTGTCCAAGATCTCGCTGGCGCTGTCCCGGTCGATCACTTCATTGTACTTCGGTGCCAAGTTGGACTTGGCCACCAACGCCTGCAGTTCGGCAGGCGTAAGGATGTCCATGCGCGTGCCCGGCGCGCGCATCATGGTGTGGGCCAAGGGCGTGGGCTCACCCTTTTCGTTCAACGCGGACACCAAGGCCTCGCCAATGCCCATGGAAGTGATCAGCTCTTCCGTATCGTAGAACTCCGTGATCGGATAGTTCTGCGCGGTTTTCTTGATGGTGGTGCGGTCCTTGGCGGTGAAGGCGCGCAGGGAGTGCTGCACTTTGAGGCCAAGCTGGCCCAGTACGCTGTCCGGCACATCGCTGGGGTCCTGCGTGCAGAAGTGGATGCCCACGCCCTTGGAGCGGATCAACTTGATGATGCTTTCGATCTGGTCCAGCAGGGCCTTGGTGGCGTTATCGAAGATCAGGTGTGCTTCATCAATGAAGATGATGAGCTTGGGCTTCTCCGGGTCGCCCACTTCGGGGAAGGTGCCATAGATCTCCGCCAGCAGGCAGAGCATGAAAGTGCTGAAGAGGCGCGGCTTGTCCTGGATGTCGGTGAGCCGTACAATGTGGATCACGCCTTTGCCGTCGCGCTGTCGCAACAGGTCTTGCGTGTCGAAGCTGCGTTCGCCGAAGAAGCTGTCCGCGCCCTGCTGCTCCAGCTCGATCAGCTTGCGCAGGATGGTGTTCACCGTGGCCGGGCTCACTTGGCCGTATTGCTTGGTGATCTGGTCCTTGCCTTCCTGGGTGGTGAACTGCAGCACGCGGCGCAGGTCCTTGATGTCCAGCAACGGCAGGCCGTTATCGTCACAATACTTGAAGACCAATGAGAGCACGCTGCCCTGGGTATCGTTCAACTCGAGGATGCGGCTGAGGAGCACTGGGCCGAATTCGCTGGTGGTGGCGCGCAGCTGTGCCCCGGGTTCCTTGCTCAAGCTCAGCAATTCCACGGGCAGGTCCAGCGGGGACCACGGAATGCCGATCTTCTGCTGGCGTGCATCGATCTTGGGGTTGGCCACGGCCGGCGCCGCAATGCCGCTGAGGTCGCCCTTGATGTCCATGAGCAGCGTGGGCACCCCTTGCAAGGAAAGCTGCTCGGAGATCACTTGCAGCGTCTTTGTCTTGCCCGTGCCGGTTGCCCCGGCAATGAGGCCATGGCGGTTCAAAGTGCGCAGCGGAATGCGCACGGTGCAGCCCGGCGGGCATTCGCCGTTGAAGACGGCTCCGCCCATGTCGATGGAGGAACCCTTGAAGGTATAACCGGCCTGCATGGCCGCAGTGAAATCAGCGACGGTTGCCATGGTATGCTATTGTGGTTCGGGGGCGAAGGAATGAGGAAATGCGGAAAACTGGAAAAGGGGAAAGGGGCCGTGGCCCCCTTCGGATTGAATTGCAGAGCCCGGCTTCAGGTTAGTTGAACAGCTTGCCGAGGAGGCCCTTCGCAGCACCGGCCAATCCACCCGAATTTCCGCCGAGGCCTTGCAGCAGGCCGCTGAGCTTGTTGCCATCGCCGCCCACGTGCTGGCTGATCAGGTTGGTGATCATCGGGAGGATCATGTCCTTCACGCTTCCCGCCTGGCCTGCGTTCAGGCCAACCTGGTTGGTGAGCTTCCCATGCAGGGCATCGCCCACCTTGGACAGGATGCCGTCCGCACCACTGGTGTTCTTCGCGTTGCTGAAGAGGTTCAGTACATCGTCCATGCCGAAGCCATCGCCGCCGCCAAGGACATCGGTCACGCTGCTGGCTGCGGCCTGCACGGAACCCGAGGCTTGTTGCTGGTTGAGGCCGAGCTTGGACATCAGCGCCGGGGCAGCTTCTTTTTCAAGGTTTGCAAGGATCTGGTCGAACATGGGATTCGGGGGGAATTAAAGGTGGCATTGCCACCAAGTGAATGAAAACCGTGCGTGGTCAATGAACCCGTTGGGTGTCTTTCATCAACGATCGCTAAAGTACACCGGTGCCGATGGATGCCCGTGGGCCTTAGGAAATTTGGCGAATGGCTATACCCGGAATCAACAAGCCGGACATCCGATCGTTCAAAAGTATCCATGTCCCGCTTCCGGAACAGGAGGTCCGGTGCCTCTACCTTCGCCACCGTCAATCCGTTGACCCAACGACTGCCGATACTTTGCGATCCCTGCGAAAAAGCACGTTATGAAACTCACCTACTACGGCCAAAGCTGCATCGGCGTGGAGATTGAGGATGCTTGCCTGCTTTTCGACCCCTTCATCAGCGGCAATCCATTGGCCAAGCATGTGGATGTTTCCAAAGTGCCCGCCACGCACGTGCTGCTCACCCACGGCCATGGCGACCACGTTGCAGATGCAGAAGCCATCCTGAAACGCACCGGCGCCCAACTGATCAGCAACTTCGAGATCTGCAACTGGTACGGTGCCAAGGGCATCAAGGACGGCATTGGCCTGAACATCGGGGGCCAGGAAAACCTGGGGCCTTTCCGCGTGAAGAGCACGGTGGCGCAACACAGCAGCACCTTGCCGGACGGCACGTCCGGCGGCAATCCCGGAGGTTTCGTCATCTTCACCGGTGAGGGCAACTTCCACCATGCGGGCGACACCGCGCTGATGCTGGACATGCAATTGCTGAAGCGCCACCACCTGCGCTTCGCATGCCTGCCCATCGGAGACCACTTCACCATGGGGATGGATGATGCAGCCGAAGCCGCCCAGTACATGGGCGTGAAGACGGTGGTGGGCATCCACTACGACACCTTCCCTCCCATTGCCATCGACAAAGCAAAGGCCCTCGCCACCTTCGGGCAGGCCGGCATCACCCTGCTCTTGCCCGCCATAGGGGAAACCATTGACATCTGAAACGCAACAACAACAAAGGACACATGGCCAAGATCATTGCCATTGTAAACCAAAAGGGCGGCGTGGGCAAGACCACCACCGCCATCAACCTGGCGGCCTGCTTGGGCATTCTGGAGCGGCGCACCTTGATCGTGGATGCGGACCCGCAGGCCAACGCCACCAGCGGCACCGGCCTGGACCCGCGCGAAACCAAGGCGAGCATCTATGAGAGCATCGTGAACGGCACGCCGGCACAAGAGGTGATCCAGAAAACGGACAATCCGAACTTGGACATCCTTCCGGGCAGCATCGACCTCGTGGGCGCCGAGATCGAAATGATCGACATGCCGGAACGCGAGCGGCAGATGAAGAAGGTGCTGGACCCGCTGCGCGGGCTGTACGACTTCATCATCATTGACTGCTCGCCCTCGCTGGGGCTTGTAACGGTGAACGCCTTGGTGGCGGCGGACAGCGTGATCGTGCCGGTGCAGTGCGAATACTTCGCCCTGGAAGGCTTGGGCAAACTGCTCAACACCATCAAGATCATCCAGCAGCGGCTCAACCCCGAGCTGCTCATTGAAGGCATGCTGCTCACCATGTACGACAGCCGCCTGCGCTTGGCCAACCAAGTGGTGGAAGAAGTGAAGACGCACTTCCAGCAACTGGTCTTCGACACGGTGATCCACCGCAACGTGGCCCTGG
>JAFDZY010000310.1 GCA_018266685.1 Bacteroidota bacterium | reverse complement strand
CTACGAGAACTACTTCCTCGGCAATGATCCCGGCAAATGGGGTACGCGGTGCGGCGTGTTCGGCGGGGTGGGGCTGAAGGGCCTGTATCCCGGCATCGACCTGCGGGTGGACGGCGGAAGCGGCATCAAGTATGATTTCATGGTAGCCGCAGGAGCAGACCCGGCCAGCATAAAGCTGCGGTTTGCCGGGCAGGAAAACCTCACGCTGAAGGAAGGGCGCCTGTTCGTTGAAACCACGGCCGGAACGGTGATCGAAGAGGCACCAGTGGCCTGGCAGGAACTGCCCGAGGGCCGCAGGGGCGTGCCGTGCCGGTATGTGCTGCATGGGGAAACGGTCACGTTTGCATTCCCAAAGGGGTTTGATCCCTCGTTGCCGTTGGTGATCGACCCCGTGCTCACGTTCAGCTCATTTTCCGGCAGCACTGCGGACAATTTCGGCTTCACCGCCACTTATGACAATACCGGCCATCTCTATGGTGGCGGCATCGTGTTCGGCGTGGGCTATCCTTCCAGCACCGGCGTGCTGGACCCTTCCTTCAATGGCGGAACCATCGACATTGGCATCAGCAAATTCAGCCCCGACGGGAGTTCCTTGATCTGGAGCACCTACATCGGCGGCAGCGGGAATGAAACCCCGCACAGCTTGGTGGTAAACACCAATGACGAGCTCTATCTGCTCGGCAGCACCGGCTCCCCGGATTTCCCCGTTGGCAGCGGGGCCTACGATGCCACCTTCAACGGTGGGGTGCCGATCAGTTCCGGCGGCGGGGCGTTCTGGGCCGGCATGATGGGCGGTTACGGCTACGGGCATGACAATGGCACGGACATCATTGTGGCCCACTTTTCGGCGGATGCCACTGCATTGATCGGCAGCACATACATAGGCGGCAGCGGCAACGACGGCGTGAACAATGTGGTTCCGCTCTCGCACAACTATGGCGACCATTTCCGGGGCGAGATCGCACTGGACCCGCTGGAACGCCCGGTGGTGGCCACTTCCACGCAAAGCACCGACATTCCGGTAAGTGCAAACGCCCCTCAGCCCGCATTTGGCGGGGGAACACAGGATGCGTACATCTTCACCATGGACCCGGCCCTTTCCACGCTTACGGCCACCTACTATGGAGGAACGGGCGATGACAGCGGCTATGGCGTGCAGTTCGACTCCAACGGCCAGGTCTTCGTAGCCGGAGGAACCACCAGCACGGACCTGCCCATGTCCGGACAGCCGTTCCATGCCAACAACAACGGCGGGGCGGATGGTTTTGCCTTGCGGCTGGCCGCCGACCTGGGCCAGTTTCTTTCCTCAACGTATTTGGGCACCGCAGCTTTTGACCAATGCTACTTCGTGCAGCTGGACCTGGATGACGATGTGTATGTGGTAGGCCAGACGCACGGCGCATACCCGGTTTCCGCAGGCGTGTACAGCAATCCCGGCAGTTCGCAGTTCATCCAGAAGTTGGACCATGACCTCGGCGCTTCGTTGTGGTCCACGTTGATCGGCTCCGGCACGGGTTCGGAGGATATTTCGCCCTCTGCGTTCCTGGTAAGCGATTGCGGACAGATCTACTTCAGCGGCTGGGGCGGCGCGGTGAACCATTATGCACAGGCCACCAGCAGCACTACCAATGGTCTTCCCGTTACCACGGATGCCTACCAGTCCACCACGGACGGAAGCGATTTTTACCTGATGGTGCTGGAGGAGGATGCCACCGCATTGAACTATGCCACCTACTTCGGCGGGCCCACCAGCCATGAGCACGTGGACGGCGGCACATCGCGCTTCGACAAGCACGGCACCGTGTACCAGGCCGTGTGCGCAGGCTGCGGCGGGCAGAGTGATTTTCCCACCACGCCCGGCGCATGGTCCACGGTGAACGCCTCGTTCAACTGCAACCTCGGCGTGTTCAAGTTCGACCTGCTGCAACCCACGGCGCACATTGAGGTGGACGGGCCTGACTATGCCTGCCTGCCGGGGGCCACGGTATCTTTCATCAACCTGAGCGTGGGCGGGAGCATCTTCGATTGGGACTTCGGCGACGGCACGGACACCACGGCGTTTGAACCCAGCCACACCTACACTTCCGCCGGAACCTTCACGGTACGACTTGTACTGAGCGACGAGGACGTGTGTACCAGCGACGATACGGCTTATGTGGACGTCCACATTCTGCTTCCACTGCCGGCAACGATCGATCCCGTGCCTCCGCTCTGCCCCGGCGACAGCGTGCAATTGCACGCCCACGGCGGCCACCTGTTCCAGTGGCTGCCCGCACCGGGCCTTACCGACCCCGACACGGCCAACCCCATGGTGGTGCCTCCGGGAACCACCACCTACATGGTGCTGATCACGGACAGCTGTGGCACGGACACCGCCAGCATCACGGTGGTGGTGGCCCCGCCCACGGGCATCGATGCAGGTAACGACACAACGGTGTGCCTGGGCAACAGTGTACAGCTCACCGCAGTTGGCGGCGGCACGTACAGTTGGTCTCCTTCCTCCACACTGGATAACCCGTTATCAGCCTCTCCTTCTGCATCCCCGCAGGACACCACGCTCTACCATGTGCTGGTAACCACGCCAAATGGCTGCCACGGCGAAGATTCCGTACTGGTGGCCGTGGTACCCGGGCCACCTGTTCCCGTAGTGGGCGACACCGTGATCTGCCGCGGCGATGCGGTGCAATTGCATGCACAGGGCGGTGCCACCTACTTGTGGCAAGCACAAACCGGCATCTCCAACCTGGACCTGGCCGACCCGGTGGTAAGCCCGCTGGTGCCCACAACGTACATTGTGATGGTGGGCAATGCCTGCGATACAGTAAGCGCCAGCGCCTTTGTGGACGTGCGCTTCGTTGTTGCCGATGCATGGCCGGACACCACCGTTTGCCCAAATGACCAACTGGTGCTGCACGCCAGCGGAGGAACCACTTACCAGTGGGCGCCGGTGCCTTCCGATACGGATGCCCTGGTGCTGAGCCCTGCCGTGGCCGGCACCTATACTGTGACCGTTGCGGACAGTTTGGGCTGCACCGGCCAGGCACAGGCCACCGTGTCCCTGTTCCCGCCGGCCACGGTTACTGCCGGATTCCAATCCACCGTGGACTACGGCCATGGAACCATGCTCCACGCATTCGGGGCGGGAACTTTCCTCTGGTCGCCGGATTCAACGCTGAGCTGTTCGGACTGCCCGGACCCCGTGGCCACCCCGCCATCCACCACCATGTACACCGTGGAACTCACGGACACCAACGGCTGCAAGGCCACGGACCAGGTGATCGTGTACTTCAGGGGATCGCTTTTCATACCGAACACGTTCACGCCGAACGGCGACGGCATCAACGATCAGTTCTTTGCCCTCACGCATGAAGTCACCGAACTCCGCCTGCTGGTTTTCGACCGCTGGGGCAAGGAAATCTTCGAAACCGACAAGCTGGGCGGTGCGTGGGACGGAACGTACCACGGCACGGAATCACCGATTGATACGTACGTGTGGCGCGTGGATTACACCACCACCAACGGCAGCCCCTACACCAAGTTCGGGCACGTGAACTTGATCAGATGAACTGCGTGCGCGGCAAGTTGAGCCATTGGAGCGCCGCACCACTGAGGAGCATTTCCTTTTGCCGATCGTCCCAAGGCATGGACTTGATCAGCTTGCCGGGTTCCAGCTCCCCCAGCGGGAACGGATAATCGGTGCCCAAGGCAACGCGGTCGGCACCCACCAGGTTTACCACGTGCTGCAACATCGCGGGATCGTGCACGAGCGAATCCAGCCAAAAGCGGCCCAGGTAGGCCGTGGGCGGCACGTTGTTATCCACGGCACAAAGGTCCGGTCTTACGTCAAATCCGTGCTGGATGCGGCCAATGGTGCCGGGAAACGACCCGCCGCCGTGCGCAAAGGCTACGCGCAGCTTGGGCAGTTTTTCAAACAGCCCACTGAAGATCATGCTCGTGATGGCCAGCGTGGTTTCCATCGGCATGGCCACCAGCCACGGCGACCAATACTTCTCCATGCGCTCCTTGCCTACCATGTCCCACGGATGCACAAAGACCGCCATGCCCAGCTCTTCACAGGCTTGGAACAATGGGAAAAGTTGGGGTTCGCCCAGGTTCACGCCTTCCACATGCGTTCCCACTTCCACGCCGGCCAGGCCGATGCGCTTGCACCGCTCCAATTCGCGAATGGCAAGGGCTACGTCCTGCATGGGCAATGTGCCCAGGCCGATGAAGCGCTTGGGGTGCTGCTGAACGATGCCAGCGATGTGGTCGTTGAGGAACATCGCCAAATTCAACGCGTCCTGCGGTTGGGCCCAATAGCTGAACATCACGGGCACGGTGCTGAGCACCTGCACATGTATGCCGTGCCCGCCGCACTCGTGCATACGCACGGCAGGATCCCACACGTTCGCTTCCACCTCGCGGAAGAAGCGGTCGTCCTTCATCATCCGGGCGCAGCCCGGCTTGTGGTGCTCCAGGTGGATGAAGCCGCCATAGCCGAATCGCTTCCCGAAATCCGGGATGTCCTTGGGCAGGATGTGCGTGTGGATGTCTACGGCAAGCAGTTCGGCCATGGCGGGTTACACAAACCGGGGATCTGCCTCCATCACGGTGCCGCACTTGCTGCATGTGCGCAGCTCCTTGCTACCGTAGAACTTGCGGAAGCGCGGGAGGAAGTCCTTCTCAATGTCGTGCAGCACAAAGTACTCCTCATGCAGTTTGTGGTTGCACTTCTCGCAGAACCAGAGCAAGCCGTCCTTCATCTCGCGGTCATCGCGCTTGCACTCGATCACTAAGCCCACGCTGCCCGCAGGGCGGCTCGGGTTGTGCGGCGTGCGGGCGGGCAGCAGGAACATCTCCCCAGCACGGATGGGCACCTTCGCAGCCTTGCCATCTTCCTGGATGCCCACTTCAATGTCCCCTTCAAGTTGGTAGAACAGCTCCTCGGTTTCGTTCCAATGGTAGTCCTTGCGCGCATTGGGCCCGCCCACGATCATCACGATGTAATCACCGGCATCCGCGTAAAGGTTCTTGTTGCCCACGGGAGGTTTCAGCAGGTTGCGGTTGTCTGCGATCCATTGCATCAAATTGAACGGGCGGCGGATGGGCATTTGCTTTTGAATAGGGTCCCGAAGGTACGGTCCCGTGCAGGCGGATGGAAATCCGGCAGGTGGAAGGCTTCTACATTTGGCGCATGAACATCCGGTTGGACGGCAAGCACGCGCTCATTGGCGGCGGCACGCAGGGCATCGGTTTTGCAACGGCCATGGAAATGGCGCGGCTCGGCGCGCGCATTACTTTACTGGCACGCGACGGGGAGAAATTAAAGCAGGCCGCCGCCGCGCTCGATGCTTCCCACGGCCAGCAGCACGGCTATGTGGCGGTTGACATGGCCGACACCGCAGCCCTGCTCAAGGCCATCAATGCCCATGCGTCGGCACATGGACCGGTGGACATCCTGGTGAACAATACGGGAGGACCGCCGCCTGGCCTTGCGCACGAAGCCGCCGTGGATGCATTTGAACAAGCATTCCGCCTCCATTTGCTGGCGTTTCAAACCATGGTACTGGCGGTGGTGCCCGGCATGAAGGAGCAACGCAGCGGCCGCATCATCAACGTGATCAGCACCAGTGTGAAGGTGCCTTTGCCCAACCTCGGCGTGAGCAACACCGTCCGCGGAGCGGTGGCCCAGTGGAGCAAGACGCTGGCCAATGAACTCGGGCCGTACAACATCACGGTGAACAATGTGCTGCCTGGTGCCACGGCCACGGGGCGGCTGAAGGCGATCATTACCAACAAGGCCAACAAGACCGGCGGTTCGGAGGAAGCTGCCGCGGAAGAAATGCTGAAGGAAATCCCGTTGCGGCGCTTTGCCGAACCGGAGGAAACCGCAGCCGCCATTTGCTTTCTGGCCGGTCCGTCGGGCGCGTACATCAACGGCATCAACTTTCCGGTGGATGGAGGAAGGACCGGCTGTTTGTGAGTTCCGTGTTCCGCAGGGTCCGCTGCGCGAGACCCTGCGTGAGGGGTAAACTTGCCGGTGGACGGTGGAAGGACGGGCTGTTTGTGAGCTCGGTGTTCCGCAGGGTCCGCTGCGCGAGACCCTGCGTGAGGGGTATCGGCGCCAAACGCAACAAGGGGCGACCGCGATCGCGGCCGCCCCTTGGCGTTGTTGTGTTGTACGGGTTACTTGATCATCACCGGGCGGCTGCTGATGCCGTTGGTGCCGATCAGGCGGAGGCTGTAAGTGCCTTGGGCCAGCTTGCCGTTCAGGGGCAGGGTTACCGGCTGGTTGGCGCTCATGGTGTGCTGCTCGGCGAACACCGTGCGGCCCGTCATGTCCATCAGTACAATGCTCACCTTGCCGCTCAGGTTGGCACCGCTGATGGTGATGTCGCCCTTGGAGGGGTTGGGGTACACGTTCACCTCGGCGGTGTTCACTTCACCCACGCCGGAAGCCAGCACGATGTTAATGCCGTAGTCCTCGGTTTCGCCATAGCTGTATGCCGTGCAGGGATCAACCGGTGCGGCACTGTATGCGCAGCGCACATGGAGACGGGTGGCCCCCAAAGTGGCGTCAGTGGGAACGGTGAAGGGTAAGCTGATTACTTCTCCCCCATTTTCCCCGTCAAACGTCCCGATGTTCTCGCTCTCTTGGTAAATAGTGTCGCGGTTGAAGTCGATCCAAGCAGCGAAATCGTCATCACCGTAATCCCCGTTGGTGATGCTCAACGTGTAGCTGCCACCTTGCTCCAGGTCGGTGCTCATGGAGGTGTAATCCTCGTAAGCATTCACCCCGCCCGTGGAGTTGTTGATGTCGCCCAAGGTCACGTTGGCAATGAAGTCCCCGTCGCTCGGACCATTTGTTGAGGTGGGTGCGCAATAAACGGCCGCAGGAGCACCGATTGTCACGCAGATGGTGAAGTTGTGTCCGTTGGAGACATGCCCGTAATCGTAAACACGCACATAGTACGTGGTTCCCACCGTAAGGCCGGAGAGGGGCATCACCTCAGAAACCGGGACGGGCGGCGGGAAGGTTCCGTCCTCGCAGCCGATCGAGGTCAAATCGCTGCAGGCACCGGAAAACACTTCGATCACAGCATCGAAATTGTCAACACCGGCAACGGTAATGGTGTGGTTGGCCGCTGTGGCCACAAAAGAGAACCATACATCATTGGCGTTCGGGGAAGTGGCCCCGTTGCACAAGATGGCGGGCATGGATTCCGTGGCACCCGCAGTGGTTGCCGCTACCGGGACACAATCGGCGGCAGGGGTCAGGACTACGGCACCGGCGCACTCGTCATTTGCAGGGACTGCGGCACAGGCCGTAGCGGAAACGTTCAGCGTATAGGGCCCCACGGCGTTGTTTGCTGCATCTTGCATTACGGCATAGTAGTACGTGCCTGCCGGGACTCCTTCGAAGAAGAGTGTAAAATTGCCGTCCGTGCAAGTAGTATCATTGAAACTGCCCGCCGCAATGCCCGAGGTGAAGGGGCATCCCGAGAAAATGCTTACGAACCCATTCCCGAAAGCGGGTGTTGTGCCGCAATAGGAGATTTCAAGGTTGGCGCACTCGGTGGTGGTGAACATTTCCCACACGGCCGGCATGCCCAAACTGTCGTTGTCCACGGCATTCGTGTTGTCCCCGGTAAAGGTTACCGTGCTGCCGATGGCAAGGTCTTGGTTCACCGCACCGCTGCATACGTCATTGGCAGGTGCTCCACCGCCGCGCAGGGTGCTGGCATGGTGTGCCGCAACCGGGCGAATGGTGGCCAATCCTGTAACCTGAGCCTGGCGTTGGGCCATGCTTGTACCGGCCAGCAGCAATGCCGACGCGGTAAAAATTGATGAGTAAAGGTTGTTCATGGGTCTCGTTTTAGAGGCGTTGTTCGCCGCCAAAGATGCAACCCATCCATAGAAACGGACCAAAAAGTTACCCACGGGCTGATCGTCAATTGGACGGCACCACTAATCGAAAACCCTTACCGTGCACGTTCACGATCTCCACTTCCGGGGTTTCCGCCAAGTATTTGCGCAATTTGGCGATGTACACGTCCATGCTGCGCCCATTGAAGTAGTTATCGTCGCCCCAGACGGTGCGCAGGGCCACCGGCCGTTCCAGCACGGTGTTCGCATGTTCGCACAGCAGGCGGAGCAGGTCGGTTTCCTTGGTGGTTAGCCTGCGTTCACCGTCCGGGCATGTTAGCAACTGCCTGCGTGCATCGAAGGTGGAGCTGCCCAACTTGAACACCGTGGCACGTTCCTCCCGTTGCACCGTGCCGGCAGAGCGCCGAAGAACCGCATTGATGCGCAACAGCAACTCCTCCATGCTGAACGGCTTGGTGAGGTAATCATCCGCGCCGCTCTCAAACCCCGCAAGTGTGTCCTGCCGCATGTTCTTGGCAGTAAGGAAAATGATCGGAATGTCCCGGTCGCGTTCCCGGATCTCCCGCGCCAAGGTGAACCCGTCCTTCACCGGCATCATCACGTCCAGCAGCAGCAGGTCGAAGCGCCCCCTGCCGTATGCTTTCAAGCCCTGTGCACCGTCCATGCACAGTTCAACCTCGTAGTCCTTGGCCTTGAGGTATTGCGCCAGCAGTGTGCCCAGGTTGGGGTCATCCTCGCACAGCAGCAGCTTGGTCCTGTTCTCCATGTTCGAAAGGTATGTTTATGATGAACCGGCTTCCCGGTGCGGCATTGAAACCTTCGGGGTCGCTCTCCACGCGGATGGTGCCCCCGTGCCGCTCCACCACGGATTTCACGTAGCTCAACCCCAGGCCGAAGCCTTTCACGTTGTGCACATTTCCGGTGGGCACCCGGTATAAACGATCGAAAACCTTGCGCTGTTCGCCGCGCGGAATGCCGATCCCGTTGTCCGCCACGGTGATGGTGAGCGCCCGGGCATCGCTCCGGGTACTGATCCGCACCACGGGTACGGCAGTGCAATACTTCACCGCATTGTCAATGAGGTTGTAGAAGATGTTGGTGAGGTGGGTCCGGTCGCCGCGCACATGCGCCAGTTCCGCGCCCGGTTCCAAGGTGATGCGGCCTCCCTTGTTCCCCACCTGCAATGCGCTGTTCCGCACCACTTCGGCCAGCAGGGCGTGCATATCCACGTCCGTGGTGCGCAGCCGCATGCCCGCGTGGTCCATCACCGCGCTTTGGAGCACGCTTTCCACCAGCATGCCGAGACGCTTGTTCTCGTCGCGGATCATGCCGGTGAACATGCGCACCTGCTCCGGGTCCTTCGGGATGCCCGGGTCGTTCAGCGCCTCGCAGGCCAGGGAGATGGTGCTGATGGGTGTTTTCAGTTCGTGCGTCAGGTTGTTCACCAGGTCGTTCTTGATGTCGCCCAGCCGTTTCTGGCGCAGGATGGTGCGCACCGTATAACCGAAAATGACCGCGATCAACAGCAAGAAGATGAACGTAGTGGCCAGTATGGGCCATAGGCTCCGGAGCAGCATGTATGGCTTTGCGGGCACGTTTAGGTGCAACCACCAGGAGCCGGCGGCCTGGGCCTGGGGCCAGTCATTGCGGAAGAGCTGCGTGCGGTGCGCACTGATCCGCACCAGGGAGCTGTCCCCGGAACCGGCTGCATGCACCAGCACCGGTTCGCCTTCATTGGTGTACACGCCGTAGTTAAACCGGCCTTCAATGTGCCGGAGCTTAAGTTCCTCCGTGATCAGCGAATCCAGCAGGCGGGGATCGATGCGTTCCTTGATGTCGCGGAACATCCCCGCGGTCAGCAGGCCGCGCAGCAGTTCATCCAGGCTGTCTTCGCTCATTTCCTCCCGGCGCGCCGTACTGTCGGGGCCCACGAGGCCCTTGTCGATCTTGGCGGCATCGTGGCTTCCGGTGCTTGGCAGTGCCTTAAGGCTGTGGCGGGCCTCCGCCCGTTCCAAGCGGTCGCTCACCGCCACCAACGCATTGTCGATGCCCTCACTGAACTGCGCATCCTTCAGCACCAGGGTGTCGTGCACCCACTTCAATTGTACAATGACCAAACCCAGCAATGCCACACTGATGGCGGTGATCAGCCGGGTAATGGTCCGTTTCTCCATGAACTGCTAAACTATCCCGGTTGCTCCATCGCCCATTGGCCGGTTAACGATGTTTAACCGGGTGGCGCGGCATGCAAAGGAAACACCGCGCCCCAAGCCTTCCATGGCTGGGCGGCAGCTCCCCGGTTAATTTTACGCCACCATGGACCAAGTGCTCAACTACATCAACGGCACCATGCGCGCGGCGCAGGGCGGCGGCTGGCTGGACAATTTCGCACCGGCGGAGGGTGCGGTTTATTCGCGCATTGCCGATAGCGGTGCAGAGGACGTGGAATTGGCCGTGGACGCAGCCCGCAAGGCGATGCCGGGCTGGGTGGCCCTGGGCCGCCAGGGCCGCCATGATGCGCTGATGCGCGTTGCCGCATTGGTGGAGCGCGACCTGGAGCTTTTTGCCGAAGCCGAAAGCCGCGACAATGGGAAACCGGTTTCACTGGCCCGCGAAGTGGACATTCCGAGGGCCATTTCCAATCTGCGCTTCTTCGCCACCGCCATCCTGCATTGGGGCAGCGAGGCGCACATCACGGACGGCGAAGCCATCAACTACACCGATCGCCAACCGGCGGGCATTGCAGGCTGCATCAGCCCTTGGAACCTGCCGCTGTATTTGTTCACCTGGAAAATCGCCCCGGCACTGGCCGCCGGTTGCGCGGTGGTGGCAAAGCCCTCGGAGATCACCCCCTTTACGGCCGGCATGCTCGCGGAGCGGTGCATGGAGGCGGGATTTCCGTCGGGCGTGCTGAACATTGTGCAAGGAACAGGACCCAAGGTGGGAGCGGCCATTGTGGCGCACCCGGCCATCACGACCATATCCTTTACCGGCGGCACCGCCACCGGCGCACGCATCGCTTCCGTGGCGGCGCCCATGTTCAAGAAGTTGAGCCTGGAGCTGGGCGGAAAAAATGCCGTGCTGGTATTTGCCGATTGCGACTTCGACCGGATGATCGAGGAAACCATCCGCTCATCATTCCGCAACCAGGGGCAGATCTGCCTGTGCGGCTCCCGGATCCTGGTGGAACGGAGCATTTACAACCGTTTCAAGGACGCTTTTGTTGAACGCGCAAAGTCGCTTCACACGGGCGATCCGCAAAAAGCGGACAGCGACCTCGGCGCCTTGGTGAGTGAAGCGCACCTGCAAAAAGTACTTGGCCACGTGGCCATGGCCAAGCAGGAAGGCGGAAAGATCCTGTGCGGCGGGGAGCGCCTTGCGTTGGAAGGCAATTTGCGCAATGGCTGGTACATGGCGCCAACGGTAATTGAGGGCCTTGGGCCGCAATGCCGCACCAACCAAGAGGAGATCTTCGGCCCGGTGGTCACGTTGCAACCGTTCGATACGGAGGATGAAGCGGTGGAGAACGCCAACGGCACGCCCTATGGCCTGGCCTCCACGCTTTGGACCTCGGACGGCACGCGCATGCACCGCGTAGCGCACCGGTTGAAGAGCGGCATTGTGTGGGTGAACTGCTGGATGTTGCGCGACCTCCGCACGCCGTTCGGCGGCATGAAGCAAAGCGGCGTGGGCCGTGAAGGCGGCGTTGAAGCACTGCGCTTCTTCACCGAACCGAGGAACGTGTGCATCAAGCTTTAGCGCTTGGCGCGTCCGGCAAGGCTTTGTCCGCCCCACTGCCTTGGCCGTTCTTCATTCCATTGGTGAAGAACCATCCCAAGTACCGCTCGAACCAGCGTTCGAAACGGAGGAAAACCACATGGATGTTAATGACCAACCGGTGCATGGGAAAGGTGCTACGAACATTACGCCGGAAGGGTTCCGATCATTGTGTGCGCAGTGGCTGGCCAAGGAGCCCGCTGAGCTCAGAGCTCCAGCTCCGCCACGGCCAGCATCAGCCCGCCCACAGGCACCAAGCGCAACTCCGGCCCTGGCCCGGGGGCCGAACGCTCTTCCATTAACCGTGCACCCTCCCGGTGCATCAGCCCACCCAAGGACAGCAAACGGCGCCCGCTGCCATGCACCACGAAAAATGCCGGGGCGGCATGCACCAACCAAGCCCCCATCCGGTCCACTACTTCACAAACCGATCGGGGGGCCTCGGCGAACTTCAGCAGGACAGCCTGCATTGCTACCGACCATTTGCCCGCGAAAAACAGGGGCCAGCCATTATCCATGGCCAAGCTGCGCAGATCGGCCGCATTAAAAAGCCCACCGGTGGACCGTGGTTCACCAAGCTCGAGCTCCAGTGAAAATCTGAATAGGCCCGTACCCGCAGGTTGAAAATCCCAGTTAAACCTGCCGCCGGACCTTCTGGCCATCTCGATCAAGCCCAAGCCCGCCCCGCGCACGCCCGGCGTGCTGGCACGCTGGATCCCCTCCATGAACAGGCTCTTCAGTTCTTCAGCGGACCGGCTGCGGAGCCCCGTGAGCAGGCCGTCCAATGCATTTCGCTGGTCCAGGGTAACCGCGTTTTCGGCGATCAAGTGTTGCCCCTCATGCCCATATCGGAGCACCAGCAGGCTCCGGGCCGCTCCCCAAGGAGGCAATCCCACGGGTTCCGCCCGGTGCCGCACAATGTTCTGGAATGCTTCCACCATTACATAACCCAGGCGCCCACGTGTGGACTGGGCAGAACTGGCGCCGTGGCTTGCCGCGGAGGCCAGTTCGATCAATCGCGCCGAAACTTCATCGTTAAAATTGTCGCTATAGCCAAAGAGACAGCTGTCGTTTCCAAGTGCATGGCAAAGGGAAAGGGCACGTTCTGGCTGCATGCGGTATCCAGCGAAGGTAAAGGAGGGCAACAATCTTCCTTTCGGCCGGGGTTGGCGGCACCCGCCCGGCAGCTTTTCAATCGCATTGGCCGTGGCCCCGGAAAATGGATTCGCAGCAGATGGTCGAACAGGCTTTTCGCATATCTTTGCGCTCCGGTTTTCGCACCCTGTGCACCGGGTTGAAATACTGGGGGATTAGCTCAGCTGGCTAGAGCGTCCCGCACAACGTGCGGGAAGGTCATCGGCTGAGTTTGAAATACTGGGGGATTAGCTCAGCTGGATAGAGCGTCCCGCACAACGTGCGGGAAGGTCATCGGCTGAGTTTTGAAATACTGGGGGATTAGCTCAGCTGGCTAGAGCGTCCCGCACGCGGTGCGGGAAGGTCATCGGCTGAGTTTGAAATACTGGGGGATTAGCTCAGCTGGCTAGAGCGCTTGCATGGCATGCAAGAGGTCATCGGTTCGACTCCGATATTCTCCACACAAAGGGCCGCTTCCATTTCGGGGCGGCCCTTTTCCTTGATGCCCTTTGCCACCTACATCCTGTACAGCGCAAGCACCGACCGCTACTATGTCGGCCATGCCGAAGATCCCCCCACCGGCGCTCGGCTGTTTGCCGAGTGCCTATCCTTCATCGGCCTCCGGCCGTCTCTTTTGTTCATCTTCGCTTGATTGAATGTAGCACAGCCCGCCGGAGGCGGATCAAGGGCCGGGCACTCGGCAGATCGTTGACATCATGCGTTAAGCCGAGCGCCGGAATCATCTATGGCCTCGCGCGGACACCCGAGCGCGGGTTGGGGGGCAGGTGCCTCGCGTTATTTTATACCCGGGGCACAGCGGGGGCGTCAGGAAGGACGCATTCTCTTCCGTGTTACGGCCCGAACTTCTTGCTGGGCTTTTGGCTCGTGTGGCGCACTTGGTACACGTACACCGTTCCTTCTTCTACCTCGAAGGCCACACGGTAAGGCAGCTTGCGCAGCATCAGGTGCCGGTAGTTGCCCTTGCGCTTCTGGAACGATGGGTTCGCTTTCAACTGTTCAAGGCATGCATGGAATGCGTCGATGAAGCGCTGGCCTCTCTTGGGGTCGATGGTGTTCTGATAGATCCGGATCGCATCAACCTCCGCCTGCGCCTCCACCTGCACGACCACCTTATGCTGCTTCATCCTTGGCTTGTGCGGCGCGTAGCATCCGGATGGATTCTTCGGCCGTGCATCCCTTGCTTTCCCCGCTTAGTCTGCGGGCACGGCGCTTGTCCAGTTCTGCGATGTCCGCATCGGCAAGGTCGTCCTCTTCATCAACCTCTGGGGCTTCCTTCTCGATCACCTTGGCCACCCGTTGCAAGGCGGCTTCATCCCAGATCAACAACAGGCGTTGAACGAGGTCCAGCTTCTTCAGTGCGATGTCCATGGCTTCGTGATTGGTCCGGTAAAGTTAGGGCGGGGCTATCCGATCGGTTGGAACCGTTCCACCTCCTCCGCCAACCCTTCAAGGTCGTTGTTCAGGTGCGCCTCCCACCGCTCCCGCAAGTCTTCCCGACCAACCAAGCTATGCGCTCCAGAGAAAAGGGCCGGGGCGACTTGTGGGTTCCATGTCCTGCGCTTTCCATCCATGCGCTTGCTTGAAGTCTCCTGACTTTACACCTCACTTCAACCTGGTTCCAAGTTAAGCAAGGAAACTTGGAGCTGCGGCTCATGGTGCCCCGAATGTAGCTCGGCTTGGCGGTCGGAGACCGCCCCGGGCTGTTGTGCCTTGAACAGGCCTGGTTGTGGCTCCCACCAGTCACCCGGCCCCTGTGATCAGGAACTCACTTTACCGTTGGGCCGGAAGACTGGCGGGAGCGGGGTCATATATAGTTTAGGCCACGAGACTTCGAAATATCTCCAGCAAATGGTTCAGTTTATGAGGATCACCGGATCCATCGAATACACCATTTTCGATTTTATATCCATACCAATCAGTTTCGCTTGTTTCGTTCCATTCCCACGGTCTATCAGCGAGGCTCACACTGGTATCAGTTAATTCAATCTTCACGCGCCACCCGGGATTGTCCAAAGTCTCAATCACTATCCCAAAGTTGTGCTCCCAATGACCGTCACACTGTGAAAGATACCAAGTTTGAAGCCAATGAAGATTGTCCATGTCACTTGCCCGTTTAGTAGTCTTTGCCTTTTACTGAAGGGCGTATACCCCTTGTTCCCTTCTCCTTGGTGTGTGGAGTAGGCACAACCGTGCCATCAGGATTTGTGTGTGGTCTTCCCTTAACATCAGTTCGTTTCACTTCATCCCAGCCGGATGGATTACGAGGGTTAGCCGTATACGTAGTGCTTCCATTCTGATCTACTACTGTATGATCACCTTGAGCTGGGCCATTGGGGCCATGCTCTCCTTTATCGGGAGTCCGTTTGTTCGAGCCCCTTCCCGCCATCAAGTTCTGCCGGGCATTCTGCACCATAGTTGTCCCCAAGAGTCCCTCCCCGGTCCCAACCGCTATTGCTACCCCTCCAACTGCGGCCACAGGCACCGCCACCTCAGCATCCAATCCTCCGGTTAGCACCAAGGAAGCGCCGGCGCTCTCGTCCATGAGCAACCCTGTGGCAACATTTCTTGCCCCATCGATCTCCATCATGGTACCAAGGGCATAGGATGCATGATCGCCCAGTATTTGGCCCCGCTGGAAGTCCTGAACATTAGAAAGAGTTGGTGCGGCAAGCACTTTCACGGAGGCAACGAGCAATGGGGAAACCCCTGCGTTCTCCGCAACTGCCGTGGCACCGCCGACGATCACATCCCACCAACCCCGCCCATCGGGATCGATCAAGGATATCGGGTTGCCCCCCACATAGTTGTACGGGCTTACATTGAGGTATTCATAAGCCTTTGGATCCAGCGAAAGGAACCTCGCCACATCACTGTCATAATACCGCGCCCCGCGGTAATCCAGCCCGGTCTCCTGGTCCCTTTCGTGCTGGGTGGTGAGGTAGCGCTCCGGCCCGCCGCTGGCCACGTACTGGCGGAGGATCTTTCCGTAGGGGAAATAATCCACCACCTGGTCCAAAGTGAAGCTGCTGTTGGGGTGGTTCAAGCCCGGGTCGGGCTCGGTGCCGGTGGGGTTGCTGCAGTCCACCACCGGTGTAAAGGCCACGCGCAGGTTGCCCAAGTGGTCGTGCTCGTAGTAGGTCACTTTGTTCAGGGCGGTGTTGGCCGGGTAAGTATACGCAAAGGGGAAGGAGATGGGGCCGTTGCGCTGCATGGCCATTTTCATGAGCGCATCAATGCTGTAGCTGCTGCGGGGGTCGGTGGAAAGGGTGAGGCGGTCCTTGCCGCTGCGGAACGAGAGGGGACGGTCCACAGGTATAATGGTGGCCTGGGCACTTGCGGGAATGGCGTTGAACACGCTTTGCTCGTCATACTTGACCGGTTCGGTTTCGCCGGTTTTATAGCGCACCAAGGTGAGGGGGTAGAGCTGGGTGTTGCCCACCAGGCTGCCGAGGCAGTTGAGGAGGTTTTCGAGCTCCACTTCACCGGGTTTCGGTTCAGGTGCCAACCCGGAAAGGTCCGTGCTGACGAAGGCGGGCTGTTGATCGTTGGCGGGGGTGAGCTTGGCAAAGCGCTGCGCCCCGAAGATGTACCATTCCCACTTGCCGGTGTTGAGGTCCAATACCCCCAGGTCGTGGCCTCCGGCATCGAGCAGGTGGAATTCGGAGGTGACTACTTGGGACACCCAGCTGCCTTGGGCATAGCGGTCTTCTTCCTTGTATATGCGCTGGTCGGCAGTGTTGTACAGATAGGCCTCGCGATACTGTGCCCCTTGTATGTCCTTCATCAAGGTGAAAGGCAGGTTGGCACGGCCCATGGTGCTTTGGAAGATGTTGCGGTAGCTGTCGGTGAGCAGGTTGCCCGCCGGGTAGTATGTGTAGCTGCGGGCAGGTACAAGCCGGTGATGCAGGTGGAGCTTACGGGCGCGGTGAACAGGACCCGTTCGCATGCATAGCTGAAGCAATCGGAATATTCCACATGCAAACTGCGTGAAGGGAAGTTGTTGGCCGTACCGGAAAGCGGGGTGGCCTCGCAGGCCCAGGACTTCTACTTGGACCATCCGAAGAACCCACTGGGCGTGCCAACAGGGAAGCAGCAGCGCACATTTTCCATTTTCCCTTGTTGATACGGGGTGTACTGCGGGCCCCGGAGCCCCGCAGATGTGGATCTTTAATTTCACCGCCATGCGCAGACTCTTCTACTTGATCGCCCTTGCCTTGTTCGTGCTTGTTGCCCTGATCGGGGTGCTGGACCACCGGTGGTTGTGGGCGTACGCGGTGTTGATCCCCCTGTTCCTCTTGGGCGTGTACAACACCTTGCAAACGCGGCACACCATCCTGCGGAACTTTCCGGTGCTTGGCTATTTCCGTTATGCGTTCGAATTCATTTCCCCGGAGATCCAGCAGTACTTCATTGAGCGGCACACGGATGGGCGGCCCTTCAGTCGGCAGCAACGCTCCCTGGCCTACCAACGCGCCAAAAACGTGATGGACACCGTGCCCTTCGGCACGCAGCTGGACATCAACGCCACGAATTATGAGGGCATCCGGCACACCATTTATCCGAAGGAGCACGCAGCGGAGCCGCCCCGCGTGAAGATCGGCGGGGCCTACTGCAAGCATCCCTACATGGCTTCCCTGCTGAACGTGTCGGCGATGAGCTTCGGTGCACTGAGCGACCGGGCCGTAATGGCGCTGAACAAAGGCGCCAAGATGGGCGGGTTTTACCACAACACCGGCGAGGGCGGATTGAGCGATCACCACTTGAAATACGGCGGCGATCTGGTGTGGCAGATCGGAACAGGCTACTTCGGCTGCCGCAACAAGGACGGCAATTTTGATGAGGAGCTGTTCCGCAGCAAGGTGGCCGCGCACAAGCAGGTGCGCATGATCGAGCTGAAGATCAGCCAAGGCGCAAAGCCCGGCCACGGCGGTGTACTGCCTGCCGTGAAGAACACGCCGGAGATCGCCCGCATCCGCCACCTCGAGCCGCATACCACCGTGATTTCACCACCGGGCCACACGGCGTTCCACGATGCGACCGGCCTGCTTCAGTTCGTGGGCAAGCTCCGCGAATTGAGCGGTGGCCTTCCCGTGGGCTTCAAGCTGTGCATCGGGCGCACGGAGGAGTTCGATGAGATCTGCGCCAGGATGGTGGAAACCGGGATGCGCCCCGATTTCATCACCGTGGACGGAGCGGAAGGCGGCACTGGCGCATCACCGCTGGAGTTCACGGATTCCGTGGGCATGCCCATCGAACCCGCCCTGATGTTCGTGCGGCGCACGTTGGAGCGGTACAAGCTGCACGATGAGATCAAGATCATTGCCAGCGGAAAAGTGCTTACGGCGGCCAGCCTGATGAAGATGCTGGCATTGGGCGCCGACGTGTGCAACAGTGCGCGCGGATTCCTGTTCTCGCTGGGCTGCATCCAGGCCCTGCGCTGCAACACGAACACTTGCCCCACGGGGATCACCACGCATGATCGCGGCCTGGTGCGCGGCTTGGTGGTGGAGGAGAAGTGCGTGCGGGTGGACAATTTCCACCGCAACACCTTGCGCACGCTGATGGAGCTGTTGGCGGCATGCGGCATCAGCCGGGCGGAGGATGTCACCATGGACCACTTCATGCGCGGCGATGAGTTCGTGAAGCTGGCCAACCGGTATTTCCCGGACAGACTTGGCCAGGTGATGAACCCGTCACCTGGCACCGCTCGCTGAAACATGGGCTCGCCGGAGGAGTTCCTTGACACGCTGTTCGCCCACTTGCAGCACAGCGGAGTGGATGTGGGGCCGCTTCTGCTTGACCACATCTGCCATCGCACGGCTACCCGGGAGCGATACGTGGAATTGTGCGCGGACCTGGCGGGTATAGCGGAGTTGCTGGGTGAACAGGTCATCAACGGACGGCCGATCTCCGTTTTCAGGTTGCACGATCCTTGGTGCTTTCACGACAGGATGATCGATGTGGTGGAAGTGCCTGCGCCCAAGCCGGGAAGCCCCTATCCGGAAGGTTTCGAGCATGCGGAATTCGTGGTGGGGGATTTGAAGGAATTCGTTTCCCGGCACGGTACCTTGCCATGGGACCTGGAAGGCATGGGCAAGCCGCATAATGCGGAGGCCCGGTTGCGGTTTGGAGCGATCAGTGCCAAGTTTCACCAACGGGCCTTGGCGGATGTGATCACGGAGGAACTTGCCGCCCCAAAACAGGATTCCCGCTAAGCAAAGCGGCCACAGTCCACTTCCGGGTCCAGCGGTTTGCCGTCGATCAAATGCTCCAGCAGGTGCGCGGCGCACCAGGGTGCTTGCATTACCCCGCGTGCACCAAGCCCGTTGAGCACGGCTTCCCTGTTGCCGATAATGCCCAGGATGGGCTTTCGGTCGCGGGCCGCAGGCCGCACGCCGGCATGCGCTTCGATGCATTCCATCGGGGCATCCACCATTTCGGCGAGCCGGGCCAGCATCCAGGTGCGCGCTTCCGCAGTGGGGCCTTCCCATACGTTGGTCCATTTGAAGGTGGAACCCACGCGGAACAAGCCGTTGCCCGCAGGAAGAAGGCCGATGGCACCATGCACCATGCCCGATAGCCGAAGCCCGGGAATGCGAACGGTGAGTGTTTCCCCTTTCACCAAGCTCAGCCCCGGTCCTTCAAGAAAAGGCCCCGTGCAACGCACCAGCCATTTTGCCTTCACCGTGCCGACACCGATCCATCCCGGCCCACTTTGGACTTCATGGGGCTGCACTTCGCCTTCAGTGAGCGCTCCGTCTTTGAGAAGTTCTTCGCGTTGCATTGCCAGCAAGGCGGGAATGTCCAAGCGGCCAGCCTGAACCACTGTGCCGTAACCATGCGGGGCGCGGAAGGGCCCCCGGTCGATTTCCGGCTCGGGGCGGCTGGCCATGAATGGCGCGGTTTCAGGCTTGGCCAGGGCCTGTTCCCATTGCCGGGCATCCTGCGGGCTTCCGAAGATCTTCACCAGGGAGCAATCCTTCCAATTGGCGGTACCCCGCCTTGCGTCTACGCCTTGGAAGAATGAACGGGCCGAAGGCATGAACGTTTCCGCACGCCAGCAGGGGGTGTCGCGCCGCAACACCATGGGGTTCACTGCGCCGCCGGCAGCCATGGTGGCATTGCCCGGCAGTTTATGGTCAATCAAATGGAAGGAAAGCCCGCGGATGCGGCAACATTCCGCGAGCACCGCACCGGCAATGCCGCGGCCCAGGATGAGCACATCAACTTCCACCGGGCAAAGGTGGCGAACTGCGGCCTTTTGACAGGGGGTCAGGCAGCGAGCAAGCGCTGCATGCACGCCAGGAGCTCATCGCCGTCGAACGGTTTTTGCAACAGTTCGTTGGCGCCGGCGCCGGTGATGGTGTCCCGCAGGTGTGGGAGCTCGTAGGCGGTGATGATGATCACCGGCGTGTTGAAGCCTTTGGCGCGCAAGCCTTCCACCAGTGCCAGCCCGTCCACGTGCGGCAGCCCGAGGTCGATCAGCAGCAGGTCCGCAGGTTCGTCCCGCATCATCCGCTCCAGATCACGCCCGTCCTGCAGCGTGGTTACGCGCCAATGGGCATCCATGGCACGATGGGCGATCAACATGCGCACAAGGGCATCGTCCTCAACAAGCATGACGTGCGGCATGGCACAGGGGGTTTGCGCGTTCCTACGTGGAAAGGACCGCACGGGTTGCATGCGGGCGCAAGGGTCTTTTCAGCCGGGCAGTTCCGTACGCGCTACAATTTCCCCGTAACGAGCTTCACCAGGTCATGCCCGTTCACGGCAATGATCACCGTGAGGAGGAACACCATGCCCACCATCTGCGCGTATTCCAGCACTTTCGGGTTGGCTGGTTTGCGCGCTATGGCCTCATAGATCAGGAACATTACGTGGCCGCCGTCCAATGCGGGAATGGGCAGGATGTTGAGCACGGCCAAGGCCAAGGACAGGAAGGCCGTCATTTCCCAGAACCGCTGCCAGATCCAATGGGGGCCGTAAGCCTTGCTCATGGCGATCAGGCCGCCCATCTGTTTTACCCCGGCACTGCTGCCCAGCAGTTTGAACGAATTGATGTTGTCCATCAGGCGTTGCCAGCCGTATTGGATCCCGGCCGGAATGCTGCCCAACAGGCTGAATGTTTCCGTGGCGTACTTGAAGTAATCGCCCGGGGCCTTGGGTTGCAGGCCTACGATGCCGTTGGCGTCCACCTCCACCGGCACTTCCACGGTATGGCCCTCGCGCAGCAAGGTCACCTGCACTTGCTCACCTTTCTTGTCCTTCACGGCCTCGACGAAATCCTGGAAGTAGCGTGCCGGTTGCCCGTTTACGGCTACGATGCGGTCGCCCTTGCGGAAGCTGCCGGTTTCCTTGGCGTTGCGCCCGGCCAGCACGGAATCCACGAAGAAGGGGAAGCGCGGGCTGAAGAGCATCTTGTCGTTGCTTTCCAGGATCTGGTCCTGCACGTTGGCACTGAGCTCAATGGTCTGCTTCTTCCAGGTGCCGTCCGGTTGCTCACGCTCCACCGTAACCTCGCGCGCACCGTTGATCAAGATGGCCAGGGATGCATCGCCAAGGGTCTTCGGAGCCTTGCCGCCCACGTCCACGATCTTGTCGCCGTCGCGGAAGCCCTCGCTCTTCATCAAGGCACTGGGGGAAATGCCATAGGTGAGGTTCTCCATGGGCAGGTATTCGCGGCCCCACACAAAGAGTACCATGGAATAAATGGCAAATGCCAGCAGTACGTTCACCGTTACGCCGCCCACCATCACGATCAGGCGTTGCCACACGGGCTTGGCGCGGAATTCCCACGGTTCCGGCGGCCGCTTCATCCGCTCCTTCTGCTCGGCGTCCAGGCTTTCATCCACCATGCCGGCGATCTTCACATAGCCGCCGAATGGCAGGCAGCCGATGCCGTAAACGGTTTCGCCGATCTTCTTTTTCACCAAGGCATAAGGTGCATCGAAGAAGAGGAAGAACTTGTCCACGCGCATGCCGAAGAGCTTGGCGGGCAGGAAGTGGCCAAACTCGTGCAGGGCCACCAGAATGGAAAGGCCCAGGACCAATTGGCCGGCATAGATCAGGAACTCCATGGCGTGGTTTTCAACGATTCGCGGGCAGCAAGGCGCGTTTCCGCGTCACTGGCCTCCAGGTCATCAAGTGTCGGTGAGGCTACAAAGGTCGCCTTTGCCAAGCGATCGGCAACCATGTCGCTCATGCCCGGGAAACTGGTCTTGCCTTGCAGGAATGCTTCCACCGCCACCTCATTGGCCGCGTTCAGTACACAGGGTGCGTTGCCGCCGCGCCGCATGGCTTCCAAGGCCAGGCCCAAATTGGGGAAGGCTTCCAGGTCCGGAGGCTCGAAGGTGAGGCTGGGGTATTGCGTGAAATCGAAGCGTGGCCAATCCGTGGCCAAGCGCTGTGGATAGGCCAATGCGTATTGGATCGGCAACTTCATGTCCGGCAGGCCCAACTGAGCCTTCATGCTTCCATCGCGGAATTGCACCAGGCTGTGTACTATGCTCTGCGGGTGCACAATGATCTCGATCTGCTCCGGCTTGAGGCTGAAGAGCCACTTGGCCTCGATGGCTTCCAGGCCTTTGTTCATCAGGCTGGCGCTGTCAATGGTGATTTTGGCGCCCATGTCCCAGTTGGGGTGTTTCAGCGCTTGCTCGCGGGTTACCGCAGCGAGTGCCGCCCTGGACTTGCCGCGGAAGGGGCCGCCACTGGCCGTGAGCACTACCTTTTCCACGGGATTGTCCCATTCACCTGCCAAGCACTGGAAGATGGCCGAGTGCTCGCTGTCCACGGGATAGATGTTCACGCCTTTGGTCCGTGCCGCCCGCGTTACCAGATCCCCCGCCACCACCAATGTTTCCTTGTTGGCCAGCGCGATCGGCTTGCCGGCTTCGATCGCCGCCAACGTAGGGCGCAGGCCCGCGTAACCCACCATGGCGGTGAGCACGATGTCTATGCCCTCCATCGCCACTGCCTGCTCGAGGGCTGCGGTGCCGGCAAAGACCTTTATACCGCGCGGGAACAGGGCATCACGTACTTCAGCGAAGCGTGATCCGTCCCCGATCACCACCGCATTCGGATTGAATTCCTTTGCTTGGGCGATCAGCAGTTCGGCATTGCGGCCTGCCGTGAGCAGCTCCACGTGGAAGTGCGCGGACTGTTGCCGCACCACCTCCAGGGCCTGGGTGCCGATGGAGCCGGTGCTGCCAAGAATGGCGATGCGTTTGGGTGCGGGTTGCTGGGGCACGCTGGAACCTGATTTGATGCGCGAAGTTCGGGATTGGCCGGAGGATTCCTGTTTTCGGCTGCTCAACGCTTGGCCGATGCCCGTTGGAGGCGGTCGTTGATGGCGGAGCCCAGTCCTTCAATGGGGAAGACCTCGGCAAGGATCACCGCGGCATCGCTGGCATCCAACCTGCGCAAGGCGGCGAACAGGTGCCGTGCGGCTTCGTTGATGTCGCCTGCCGGGGATAGCACTTCGTTATACGCGGCGTCGTGGTGTTTGGTAAAGGAGATCACACCGCACCGTTTGCCGGCATGGGCCTCCAGCAATGGGGTGATGTTGCCGGTGATCACGGGTTTTCTTGGTGCGTAGTGGCTTTCCAGCATGCCTGGAGAAACGGGTAACGGACCCCTGTCCGTGATCTGAAGAGGCCCGATCACCGATTCGATCAGTTCCTTGGCGGTGCCGCCAGCGCGGTACAAGGTCCACTGTTCCGTTTCAGGCCCCCAGCCCACAATGGTGCTTTCCACGCCCACGGAACACGGCCCGCCATCCAGGATGTACGGGATTTTCCCTCCGAGCTGGTCGGCAACGTGCTGCGCAGTGGTGGGGCTTACGTAGCCGAACGGGTTGGCGCTGGGCGCAGCGAGCGGGAAATCCAGCATGCCCAGCAGTGTGCGGGCCACGGGGTGCGCAGGCATGCGCACGGCAACGGTGTCCAGGCCGCTCGTCACCAGGTCGGGTACGCGATCGGTCTTCGGGAGCACGAAGGTCAACGGTCCAGGCCAGAACCGTTCCATCAATTGGTCAGTCCCTTCCGGTAGCCTGGAAACAAGCAGTTCCACCTGGGCGCGGTCATGAACATGCACGATCAGCGGGTCGAAGCTGGGGCGCTGCTTCGCCTGGAAAATTTTCAGCACGGCGGCTTCATTGAAGGCATTGGCCGCGAGACCGTACACCGTTTCCGTGGGGATGGCCACGGTTTCGCCCTGCCGCAATAGCGCAGCAGCCTGTTCAATGTCTGTGCCGATGGGCATGGCGCAAAGGTCGCATCAATGCAGCCCGTCCACGTATTTCCTGTCGTTCGCCAGGCGCGGCACCTTGCTTTGGGCATCGTTCATGCCGCGCGCCTTCATCCATGCGGTGAATCCGCCGCGCTGCACCTGTGTGATCACCAAGGGCCGCAACACTTTGCCGGTGATCAGGTCCTTGTAGTAGGGATTGCGGTGTTGCAGCGCGCCATCGATCTGTAACGCAAATGCGTGCAGGTCCGGAGGTGGCGCCGCAAATTCAATGAACCATTCATGGTAGGGAAGGCCGCTGGCGGGGGAAAGCTGCGGGGCAACCGTGAACTCCGCCACTTCACAGGGCATGGACTGCATGGCTTCCTTCAGTGCGCCTTCCACCTCTTCGGCGATCACGTGCTCGCCAAACGCACTGGTGTAATGGCTGGTGCGCCCGGTAACCACGATGCGCGGGGGGGTCAACGAAACGAATTTTACCGTGTCCCCGATCAGATAGCCCCACAGGCCGGCATTGGTGTGCAGCACAAGTGCATAGTTCACGCCCAATTCCACTTCGCCGATGGAAAGCCGACGGGCATCCGGTTTGCCGAGCTCACCGGCAGGGACGAACTCATAGTAGATGCCATTGTCCAGCACCAGCAGCATGCCTTCGCCGGGGCCTTGGTCCTGGTACGCGATGAAGCCTTCGCTGGCCGGGAAAAGCTCCACGCTGTCCACATGCCCGCCGATCAAGGATTCCATGCGGCTGCGGTATGGCGCGTAGTTCACGCCGCCGTATACAAAGAGCGAGAAATTGGGGAGCACCTCGCGCACCGTGGCCTTGCCGGTGCGGGCCAGCAAGCGTTCAAAATACATCTGCACCCAGGCCGGAATGCCGCTGATCAGGCGCAGGTCCTCGTGCATGGTTTCGCCCACAATGGCTTCCACCTTTGTTTCCCAGTCCGGGATGCTGTTGGTGGCGAAACTGGGCAACCGGTTCTTCAGCAGGTAGCGCGGCACATGGTTGGCAACAATGCCGCTGAGCCTTCCGCTGGGGATCGCCCCCTTCCGGTCCAGCACGGGGCTGCCTTGCAGAAAGATCATCTTTCCGTCCATGAACGCGGCATTTCCGGTGCGTGCGATGTAGGCCAGTAGTGCACGTCGCGCGCCGCCAATGTGGTTTGGCAGGCTGGCGCGCGTGATGGGGATGTACTTGGCGCCGCTGGTAGTGCCGCTGGTTTTGCAGAGGTAGAGCGGCACGCCTGGCCAGAGCACGTCGCGCTCGCCCTTTACGATGCGCTCGATCCACGGGCGGAACCCTTCATAGTCGCGCAGCGGGATGCGCGCAACCAAGCTGGCGTGGCCGGTGACGTGCTCCAGCCCGTGTTCCTTTCCGAATGCGGTTGCCTTGCCCCCCGCGAGCAATTTTTGCAGCACGGCCTGTTGCGTTGCGGACGGGCCCATGGCGGCGCGCATTACACGCGCTTGGGTGCGCCGGGCCAGGTTTTTCGCCGCGATCGCCTTCAGCGACATCACTTGAAGTTGATGTAGGTCTGGGGGTCCACCGCTTTGCCTCCGCTCCACAGCTCGAAGTGCAGGTGGGGCCCGGTGGTGAGCTCCCCGCTGTTGCCCACAATGGCGATCACCTCACCGGCATCCACGTGGTCGCCCACTTTCTTCAGCAGCACGGCGTTGTGTTTGTACACGCTCACCAGGTCCGTGGTGTGCTGGATCTGGATCACATAGCCCGCATCGCTGGTCCAACTGGCCATGATCACCGTGCCGTCCAGGCAGGCCTTCACTGCTTCATCCGCTTTGGTCACAATGTCGATGCCGTAGTGCCCTTCACTGGCGTTGAAGGTACTGGTTACCACCCCGCGAAGCGGCGGAAAGAAGAGCAATCCCGGCAGCCCCAACCGGTCCAGCGCGCCCGCCGGGACTGTGCTGTGCACGCTGTAGGCTTCTTCGGAGCGCACTTCCTCACGCATCAGGCTGTCGGCGGGTGAGGCCTTGAGGTCCTGCGCCGTGGGCATGGTGGTGGTGGGTACCGTGAGCGTGGCGCTGTCCGCGGGCAGTTTGCCGCTCAGCACATTGCGCAGGTTGTTGATGTAGGCATCGCGCACCACCATGGCCTGCTCCAGCGAATCGGCCGCGATCAATGCGCGGTAGGCGTTCATCTTCACCTTCTGGTTGGAATAGCCGGGGATGTATTCCTTCAACGGCGTGTACACGATCACGGCGGCCACGAACAAGGCATTGAAGATGAAGAGCACCACGGCCAGCAGGATCACGTTGATCCGGGAAAGCCGGAAGCTGAAGCGCTCCTCGTACGTGGATTCGTTGATGAGCACCGCGCGGTACTTGTTGCGCAACTTGCGCAGCAGTTGCCTGCGTTTGGCCTTGCGGCGCTGGCTGTCGGAGCGGGCGGTCATGCGTCGGCGCAAAGGTGGGGCGAAGATGCCATGGAGCGAACAACAGGCCGCCGCGCCCATGTTTGGCGCATGGAGACGCCCTTCGCTTGCGCCTTCCCTGGTGCATGCACAAGGCAAACGGATCTAAACTTCGGAGTGACCACATTTCGCAGGCGATTCTGTGGTCATGTCAAGTTTCATCATTGGACCTGCCTGTCCGGTAGGCAACCTTTAAGCTCCGCTTAGGCAAGAGCCCTCCATTTCGATACCTAAAAAGACAATCTGGCCTGAGCGGAGCCGAAGGCCCTTCAAAAGCCAGGCATCATGCACGATGCGCAAGCATCAACTAGTTGGATGCGTTTGCCCAGGGTGCATGCACGGGCCACCGCGGGCACTCCGGTATCTTCGCGCCGCACCGCCCCCATGGCTGAACAGATCGTCTTGCCGGACACCACGGACCGCGCCGCATTGTATGATGCGCTGTTTCCGCAGTTGCGGGCGTTGCTGGCCGGTGAAACGGATGCCATAGCCGCCATGGCGAATTTCTGCGCAGCAGTACAGCAGGCGTTCCGCTGGCATTGGGCGGGCTTCTACCGCGTGGTTGGCGATCAATTGGTGCTTGGCCCCTTCCAAGGCCCCGTGGCGTGCAGCCCCATCGTCCATGGCAAGGGTGTGTGCGGCACAGCCTGGGCGCGCAACGAGATCGTGGCCGTGCCGGACGTCGATATGTTCCCCGGGCACATCGCATGCAGCTCCTTCTCAAAGAGCGAGATCGTATTGCCGTTGCGCGGACAAAGCGGGAAAGTGGCCGCCGTGTTCGACGTGGACAGTGCAAGGTTGAACGACTTCGGCCCGGCGGATGAACAAGGTTTGTCCATGCTGTGCCGCCTGATCGAGCCGCTGCTCCCATGAAGAGCATCCTGCCCGCCGCATTGTTCCTGCTGCTCGCCGCATGTGCGCAGATCCGCGAACCGCAGGGAGGCCCCAAGGACACGGCACCGCCCCAACTTCTCAGCGCTGAGCCCGCCGATGGCAGCACCAACTTCACCGGCAACCGCATCGTGCTCCGGTTTGATGAGAAGGTGAAGCTGGACCGCGTGCGCGAAAAACTGCTGGTTTCACCACCGTTGGCAAAGCCTCCGGAAGTGGCCGTGGAACGCGGCACCAATGTGGTGATCACGCTGAACGCCCCCTTGGCCGCCAACACCACCTACACCTTCAACGTTGGCGATGCCGTGCAGGACCTCAGCGAAGGCAACCCCGCTGCGGGCATGGCTTTCGTGGTCTCCACCGGCAACCATGTGGATAGCCTTTCGGTTACGGGCCATGTGATCGGGGCGGCAACGGGCCTGCCCGCCGCGGATGTGCTGGTACTGCTCCACGCCGCCGCCGATACCGGCGATGTGCGCACGGCACCACCGGACTACTTCACGCGCACCAGGGCCGACGGAAGTTTTGCGCTCACCCATTTGCCCGGAGGCCCCATGCGCCTGTATGCCTTGATCGACCGCAACGGCAACTACCGTTACGACCTGCCCAATGAGCAGATTGCCTTTCTGGACGGGTCGATCAATCCGGAGAAAGCGCCAAAGGAATCCTTGTTCCTGTTCCAGCCGGTTTCGGCAACCCAGTTCATCAGTGCGGCTAAAGTGCTGGATGAACGGGGCTGGCAGCTCGCGTTTGCACGAAGGGCAGGGGAGGTGGGCCTGCGGTCGCTTGATCGGGAAGGTGGAAAACTGGAGTGGTGGGCAGAATGGAACACCGGCCGCGACACAGCCGTTTTCTGGCCTTCGGACACCACCTTGTTGGGCGGGCAGCGTTTCGTGGTCAGCGGGCAGGACGGCATATTGGACACATTGACTTACCGCCCTACAACGAAAATGCCGTTCTATTTGTCCGTTTCCGCCTTGAGGGACCTTGAAACGGGACAGTGGCAACTGATCAGCTCGCGCCCGGTGGCCCACGTGGACACCGCCCATGTGGATCTGCGGTTGGATTCGGTGCGCACTTCATGGGTGCCCGTGCTGGACAGCAGTGAAAGACGGACCATTCGCACCGGGATTGTGCCGAAGCCCGGCATGCGTGTTTCCATGGTGCTCTTCCCCAAGGCCGTTCAAGCGGTGATGGGAGGCACGAACGACACCACAAGGCTCAGTTTCACCGCGCCGGACCCGCGCACGTTGGGCAAGCTGAAAGTGGAGCTCAGCGTGGACAGTGGATCAGCTTACAGAGGTCCTTGGGTTTTACAGCTGCTCACCGGGAAAGGCAACCTGGTGCAGGAAAACGCCATGGACAGTTTGGCCCCGGTGCACTGGATGGACCTCGCCCCCGGCAGCTACAGCCTGCGCTTGGTGGCAGATCGTAACCATGACCGCCGGTGGACCACGGGAAGTTTCATTCCGCCACTACAGCCCGAACGTGTTTTCGTGCTTCAGGACCCGGTGAAGGTCCGTGCCGGTTGGACGGTGGAAACGGACTGGAAGGTGCAGGAAGGGCAATAATTGCGTTCGTCGATGAAACTTATGATTCGTCGAAACAACGGACCAGGCGATTTAATATCCTGTAAATCAGACTAAAGCCTGTTCTGGCAAGAGTTTTTGGCTATCCAGGAAGCAACCTTGGCATAGTTGCAAACGTCTTTTGGTCGAATAGATTTGCATGTTCGTCGAAATAAACCTTCTCAAGACTTCTCCGTAGAAGGGCGACGAAATACGCCGATCAACCTGTTCCCGATCCCCGTGAACCGTATGCGTCCATTGCTCTGTGCCCTGCTGTTGTTCATGGCTGGCGGTGCTTCGGCACAGCAGGCCCAATTGGACACCCGGGGCCGTGAGTTCTGGCTCGGCTTCATGCAGAATGCCTCCGGTACGCAGCAACTTTCGGTGAAGATCGCTTCGGCCACAGCCACCTCCGGAACGGTGAGCGTGCCGTTGGCCGGATGGAGCACCACGTTTGCTGTGCCGGCAAACGGCGTTGCTTCCGTGGTGGTGCCCAATTTGTATGAGACCACCGGATCGGAAGTTGCCCTGGACCGCGGCGTTCGCATCACCTCGGTGGACCCCGTTACCGTTACGGCGGTGAATTACCAAAACCAGACCACGGATGCCTCCCAAGTGCTTCCCTTGAACAGCTTGGGCACCAGCTACCGCGTGGATGCCTTGCCCGGAACGTCCACGGCCTACCCCAACGGTACCTACATCTTCCGCAGCGAATTCATGGTGGTGGCCACGGCGGACGGTACCACCGTGAACATTACCCCGAGCACCACCACCACCGCAGGCCATGCCCCCGGTGTACCGTTCACCGTTTCGCTCAATGCCGGGCAGACCTACCAGGTGCAGGCGCTCAACGGCCTGGCCGACCTCACCGGAACGCTGATTGAAGCAACCGCGTCCAGCGGGCCATGCCGCCCGTTCGCCGTGTTCGGCGGCAGCATGTGCGCCGTGGTGAACTGCGCCGCATGCGACCACGTGAACGAACAGATGATCCCCACCAATACCTGGGGAAGCAACTTCCACACCGTGCCATTGGCCAACCTGGCCGCTTTCGGCTACCGCATTCTTGCAGGTGAGGACGGAACCAACATCACCATTGATGGCGGCGCACCCATCGCGCTCAATGCCGGGCAGTCCCACCAAGTGCTGAATACCGTGCAGTCCGTGTGCATCACGGCGAACAAGCCGGTGAGCGTGACGCAGATCATGGAGGGCGCCACTTGCTCGGGAAGCGGTGACCCCTCGCTGCTCCTGTTGCTGCCGGATGACCGCATGAGCAACTCGGCGGTGTTCACCACGCTTTATTCCACACAGGCCGTGATCTACCATTACGTCAGCATCGTGACGCCCACGGGCGCCATTGCGCAAATGATGCTGGACGGAGCGCAGGTCCCTGCAGCGCTCTTCAATACCTACCCGGCGTGCCCAGGGCTCTCTTGCGCCAAAGTGCAGGTCACCGCAGGCACGCACAGCCTGTCCTCCACTGCGGGATTCCTGGCCTATGCCTACGGCCTGGCCTCCGGCGAAAGCTACATGTACGGGCT
>JAFDZY010000309.1 GCA_018266685.1 Bacteroidota bacterium | reverse complement strand
GGATTGAAACGACTTGTTCTCGTCCCTGTAATTCTTCCACGTGCCGTCGCTCGGCATTTAGGTGCCGGGCGCGGATTGAAACGCACTAAGCCTCCGCTACACCGCCGCCCAGCGCAGCGTCGCTCGGCATTTAGGTGCCGGGCGCGGATTGAAACGCGCGTGATGGCATTGAGCATGTTGGTGTCGATGTCGCTCGGCATTTAGGTGCCGGGCGCGGATTGAAACGGCAATTTGGCGTTCTGCGCAATCATGAAAGAGGGTCGCTCGGCATTTAGGTGCCGGGCGCGGATTGAAACATCTGTGGCATGCGCTTGCACTGGAAGGATGCGGTCGCTCGGCATTTAGGTGCCGGGCGCGGATTGAAACATAGAGACGTTGGGCATCCACTACATCGGTGGGCGCCGCAGCCGCGCCCAAGCGTTCGACATGGACAGGAGCGGAACCGCATTGCGTTGAGGTATTCGCCCCGGATGCTTCGCCCGAACTGCTGGAAGAACTGAAAAGCCTATAGCACACGTATATGAATTCCCATTACGTAT
Organism: Bacteroidota bacterium; assembly: GCA_018266685.1. Lineage (GTDB taxonomy): Bacteria > Bacteroidota > Bacteroidia > Flavobacteriales_F > PHOS-HE28 > PHOS-HE28. Next base: position 2,477 of record JAFDZY010000309.1, on the reverse strand, counting down.
ATTTGTGGTATGTCGAAAACGAAGCTCACCCTAAGTGTTGAGGAAGCAACGGTCCGCAAGGCGAAAGCCGCAAGCAAGCGTTCCGGCAAGAGCGTTAGCGAACTATTCACCGAGGCGGTGGAACGCTCCGCATCCAAACTTCCCCGGCGGTCATGGAGCCGCAAATGGGGGGGCACGCTCACATTCACCGATGCCGACCTGTTGCGCGATGATCGCGTTGGCCGTATGGCCCGGAAAGTCAAGGCAAAGCCCGTCCGGTCCAAAAAGAATCAACGGGCATGATGCGTGTGTTGGTTGATTCTGACGTGGTGATAGCCGCGCTCAAGGGTGATGAGGCCCAGAGCGCCGACAGCCAAATGGTGATGGATGCGCTTATCAATGGGGAATTCCAGGCATTGACGACACCGGTCATCATGGCCAATGTCCAGTATGTTTTAGGCCGCAGGTGGGAAGTAAAGCGCGGCACCCCGGACCGCGCAAAAGTGGTACGGGCCATGAACGACCTGTTACCCCTTTTCTCCATGGTGCACGTCACGCCTGCCGACTTCTATGCCAGCATGGCAAGCAGCTTTGTGGACATGGAGGATGGATTGCAGCACTTTGCGGCAGTCCATTCCCGTGGGCGCGTGGATGGAATTGTGACATGCAATGTGAAGGACTACGATGGGCATTCGCAGTTGCCAGTTTTTGAACCCGGAGAGTTTACCCGTGACTATCTGTAGGGTTATTACCACGTATGCCGTCACGCCTCCCCCGGCCTACCAGATAGAACGTAGCATTTCAGCCATCAATGAGGTAGTGCTTACTTGCTTGCTTTGTCATGCCCAAGCGAGCATCAAGCATGACCATTGATATTACCACCAATGCCCTCGTGGCCGTGCTGGTCTTGTGTTTCACGTTCTGCTGGGTGAGCGTAGCCGGACGAAAACACCGGAACCAGGAAGACGCGAAGCACCCCGGCAAACCGGGGGCAACGTAGCGTTGCGGCCCGCAACGCGTTGGATCAGCCTACCCCAAAGGAAAGAATTGAAAGCAGATCACAACCTTGGGTTTTCCAGCGGAACCCTCCGGGCCCCACTGAAAAACTCACGCCTGCGGCGGTTGCTGTATAGGGTCTGCCCCTCCGCGCTCCGCACGGCATTTCCTCAGCTCAGCCCCGTCACCACGCCATTGGCATCGATGTCCATGCCATCGCTGGCGGGCACTTCCGGCAGGCCGGGCATGCGCATCATCTTGCCGAGGATGGGCACCACGAAGCCCGCGCCGGCGGCGATCTCGATGTCGTTCACGGTGATCTCGTGGTCGGTGGCGGCGCCCAGTTTGGTGGGGTCGTCGCTGAAGCTGTATTGGGTTTTGGCGATGCACACGGGCAAGTGGTCCAGGCCGAGGTTGTGGATGCGGCGCAGCATGGTGCGTGCGGCCTCGCTGTATTTCACGCCATTGGCGCGGTAGATCTCCTTGGCGATGATCTCCACCTTCTTCTCGATGGGCTGTTCCAGTTCATAGAGCAGTTGGAATTTTGTTTCGCCCTTTTCCACCACGCGCACTACGGCTTCCGCCAATGCGGTCATGCCTTTCCCGCCTTCCGCGAAACCTTTGGCCAGCACGGCTTCCACGCCCATGGAGCGGCACAGGTCCTGCACGATCTTGATCTCCTCTTCGGTGTCCGTGGGGAAGTGGTTGATGGCCACCACGGCTTTCACGCCGAACTTGGCGGTGTTCTCGATGTGGCGCATCAGGTTGGCCATGCCTTTGGTGACGCGCTCCACGGAGGCATCATTCACCTCCTTGATGGGTGCGCCGCCCTGGTAGCGCAGGGCGCGGATGGTGGCCACGATCACGGCGGCGTGGGGCGCGATGCCCGCTGCGCGGCATTTGATGTCGTAGAACTTCTCGGCGCCGAGGTCCGCGCCGAAGCCCGCTTCGGTGACCACGTAATCGGCGAGGCTCAGCCCCATCTTGGTGCCGAGGATGCTGTTCACGCCTTGGGCAATGTTGGCGAAGGGCCCGCCGTGCAGGATGGCGGGATTGCCTTCCATGGTCTGCACCAGGTTGGGCTTGATGGCGTCCTTGAGCAGCAGGGCCATGGCGCCTTCGGCCTTGAGGTCGCGGGCGTAGACGTATTTCTTGTCCGGGTTTCGGCTGTTGCCCACGAAAATGTTGCCGAGTCGCTTCTTCAGGTCTTCGTAGCCGGTGGCTAAGCAGAGGATGGCCATCACTTCGCTGGCGGCGGTGATGTTGAAGCCGTCCTGGCGCGGGATGCCGTTGCCGGTGCCGCCGAGGCCGATCACGATGTCGCGCAGGGAGCGGTCGTTCATGTCCATCACGCGTTTCCAGGCGATGGTTCGGGCATCGATCTCCAAGTTGCGGGTCTTGCTCTGGAGATTGTTGTCGATGAGGGCGGCCAGCAGGTTGTTGCTCTTCTCGATGGCGGCGAAGTCGCCGGTGAAGTGCAGGTTGATGTCCTCCATGGGCAG
>JAFDZY010000030.1 GCA_018266685.1 Bacteroidota bacterium | reverse complement strand
TGCACTCCGAACACCGCCACCACGTTCGCGGGGAGCAGCGTCACATTCCCTGCTCAGGGCACATGGACACTGGTAAGCGGCAGCGGCACCATTGCGGACATTCATTCACCCGCATCCGCCGTCAGCGGCCTTGCCGTTGGGGAGAACGTGTTTGAATGGACCGTGGTGAACGGCCCCTGCGCCGACCCGCTGACCACGGACAGGGTCAGCATCTTTGTCTTCGACCAGAACAATGCCGATGCTGCCGCGGGCCCGGACCAATCGCTGTGTACGCCGGAAGAGAGTACCACATTGGCGGGCAACACGCCGATCTTCCCCGCCGTTGGATCGTGGCAGTTGTACCAAGGCACGGCGGTGATCACCGACCCCGCCAACCCTGCCACCACCGTTACCGGTCTTGGCGTAGGTGAGAACATCTTCGTATGGACCGTGGACAACGGGCCCTGCGGGAATGGCATCACGCATGACACGGTGAGCGTGTTCCTCTTCGATACCAACAACCCGCATGCCGATGCCGGGCCGGACCAACAACTCTGCCTGCCCGCCACCGCTTCCTCGCTGGCCGGCAGTGCGGTCATCTTCCCCGCAGTTGGCACCTGGACGGTGATCGCAGGCGGAGGGCAAGTTGCCGACATTCACTCGCCCACTTCAAACGTTACGGGCCTGACCGTTGGCGCGAACACCTTCCGCTGGACCGTGGCCAACGGCCTGTGCAGCACCAGCAGCGATGAGGTCACCATCTTCCTCTTTGATGATGCAAACCTGGTGGCCAACGCCGGCCCGGACCAGGAGATGTGTACGCCGAACAGCACGGCAACCATGACCGGCAGTGCGGTGATCCTCCCCGCGCAAGGCACATGGACCTTGGCCAGCGGCACCGGCACCATCATCAGTCCCAATTCACCCACCTCCAGCATCATTGACCTGGAAACGGGCACGAACATCTTTGTGTGGACCGTGGACAACGGCCCCTGTGCCAACGGCATCACGCGGGATACAGTGGAGATCCGCGTATTTGATGCGAACAATCCGGTGGCCAATGCAGGCCCGGACCAGGAACTGTGTACGCCGGTGGGCAGCGTGGCTTTGGCCGGCAGCGCCGTGATCGCACCCGCGCAAGGAACATGGACGGTGGTGCAAGGCACGGGCACCTTTGCCGACCTGCATGACCCCAATACCACCGTCACCGGAATTTCCGTGGGCGTTACGGTGCTGCGCTGGACCGTTTCCAACGGGCCCTGCGAAAGCGGCGTGAGCATGGATGAGGTGGGCATTACACTCTACGACCGGAACAACTTGGTGGCCAACGCGGGCCCGGACCAAGACCTCTGCTCCAGTAATGCCAGCACCAACATGGCCGGCAGCGCCTTGATCTTCCCCGCCAGCGGCACCTGGGTGTTGGTGAGCGGAACGGGAACATTGGCCGATGCTTCTTCGCCGACGAGCGGCGTGAACGGCCTTGGGGTTGGGGAGAACCGTTTCGCCTGGACCGTGCTGAACGGCCCGTGCGGCCCGGCCACTTCGGATACGGTGAGCATCTTCGTCTTTGACGCGAACAACCCCGTGGCCAATGCGGGAATAGACCAGCAAATCTGCACCCCTGTAACAGGCACGGTGCTGGCGGGCAGCGCCGTGACATTCCCCGCGCAGGGCACCTGGACACTCGTATCCGGCCAAGGCACCCTGGCGGACATCCACAACCCTGCATCCGCAGTCACTGCGCTGGGTGTTGGTGAGAACATCTTCCGCTGGACCGTTGACAACGGACCGTGCGGAGCAGGCACCACCATGGATGAAGTGAGCATCTTCCTCTTCGATGTGAATGCGCCACCGGCGGCGGCAGGGCCTGACCAAAGCTTCTGCACGCCCACGGACAATGCGGTATTGGCCGCCAACACCCCGGCAGCACCTGCCATCGGCACATGGACGGTAAGCCAGGGCACGGCCCAGTTTGCGGACATCCATGATCCGGCCACCGGCGTAACCGGCCTGGGCGTGGGAGAAAACATCCTCACTTGGTCGTTCAACAATGGCGTGTGCGGCTTCAGCCAGGACAACGTGAGCATCTTCATCTTCGATGCGAACAATCCGCCCGCGAATGCCGGGCCGGACCAGCAATACTGCACCCCACAGGACAGCACCTTCTTGCAGGGCAACACGCCGATCTTCCCGGCCAGCGGCACGTGGAGCGTCATCAACGGCGCAGGCCTGTTCGAGAATGTGAACGACCCGGCGACCAAGGTGGTGGGCATGGCCATCGGCGCGAACACGTTTGTGTGGACCACCAGCAACGGCCCGTGCCCGAATGCGATCACCATGGACACCATGACAGTGACCATCTTCAGCGATAGCACCGCCGCAGCCTTTGCGGGTGATGACTTTGAACTCTGCCTGCCCATGACCTCCGTGCAACTGCAGGCGGCAACGCCGCAGCCGCCGGCAACGGGCACGTGGACCATTCTCAGCGGCCCCGGCACCTTGGTTGACCCCAACGATCCGCACACCGTGGTGAACGACCTGGCATTGGGCATCACCACCTTCGTGTGGACCCTGAACAACGGCCCGTGCCCCACAAGCGGCATCTGGTCGGACACGGTGAGCGTGTCGGTGTTTGATCCGTTCGGCCCGGTGGCCAGCGCAGGGCCGGACATTTCGCAGTGTACGCCTGAAGACAGCACGGTGATGGCCGCCAACGTCCCGCTCTTCCCGGCCACGGGCACTTGGCACTTGGTAAGCGGGTCTGGTGCCATCGCGGATACCACGGACCACGCCACCGCGATCACCGGCCTGTCGGTTGGTGCGAACGTGTTCACATGGACCATTTACAATGGAGACTGCGGCTTCGGCCCGCCCACGGTGGATACAGTGGTGGTTTACTTGTACGACCACAACGCCCCTGCAGCTGATGCCGGCGCAGACCAAGACCTCTGCTCCACGGCGTCCAACGTAGCCCTGTCCGGAAATGCCGCAGTGTATCCCGCGACGGGCACGTGGACATCGCTTGGAAGCGCCACGGTTGGCGATGCCGCCAACCCGTTGTCCTCGGTATCAAACCTTGCCGTTGGCGACAACCTCTTTGCATGGACCATTGACAACGGCCCGTGCGGCACTACCTCGGACACCGTGTTGTTGCGCGTGTTCGATGGTGCAATGCCACCCGCGGACGCAGGCCCTGCCCAAGAGCTGTGCAGCCCGGTAGCTTCCACGCCGATGGCGGCCAGTGCGGCCACCTACCCCAGCACGGGCAGTTGGTCCGTTGTGGCCGGCGCCGGAACGTTCAGTGACCTGGGTGACGCGCAGGCCACGGTATCCGGCATGGCGGCAGGCGTGAATGTTTATGCTTGGACCATTGACAATGGCCCATGCGGCACCTTGACGGACACCGTCACGGTGACGATCTACGACGGTTCACTCACCGGTGCGAATGCCGGGCCGGACCAAGACATCTGCGGGCCCATGGCCAGTGCAAACCTTGCCGCAACAGGGGCACCCGCCCCGGCCACCGGTTCATGGGTCATCATCAGCGGGCCGGGTTCCCTGAGTGATGCCGCCGCTGCGAACGCCGTGCTCAATGGCTTGTCCACCGGGCAGACCGTGTTGGCATGGACCATCAGCAACGGGCCGTGTACCACGGGTGCGCTCACGGACACGGTGGTGGTCACGGTGTATGATGGTGCGTCGCAGCCAAACGCGGACGCGGGCCCTGATCAGCAGTTCTGCGAGCCGGGCAGTGTGGATGCGGACATGTTCGCCAACGAAGCCGTGTTCCCGGCCACCGGCACATGGTCCATCGCGGGCAGCGGCACCATTACCGATCCGGGCAACCGCAACACCACGGTCACGGGCATCGGCTTCGGAACCACCACGCTCACCTGGACCATTGACAATGGCGTGTGCGGCAGCACCTCAAACGACATGAGCGTGTCGGTATTCGACAACAGCGTGCCCCCGGCAAGCGGCGGGCCGGACCAGCAGATCTGCCAGGACACCACCACCGCCACCATGGCCGCAGTGCCGGCCACCAGCACGGCCACCGGGCACTGGGAGTTGCTGCAAGGCCATGGCAACATTGCCGACGCCACCTTGGCAACCACCCAGGTCACGGGCTTGGAACCCGGCACCAACATCTTTAGCTGGGTGGTGGAGAATGGAGCCTGCGGCAGCACTGCGGACACCGTGGTGATCACCCTGCGCGATTGCAGCATCCTGGTGGTGCCGGACGCCTTCTCGCCAAACGGCGACGGGGTGAACGACACCTACGTGGTGGACGGCTTGTCCTACTATCCGAACAATTCGTTCAAGGTCTTCAACCGCTGGGGCTCGAAAGTGTTTGAGCGAAGCCCGTACAAAAACGATTGGGACGGCAAGAACGAAGGCAAGCCCGGCATGGGCAGCAACCTTCCGGAGAGCACCTACTACTTCATCCTCGATCCGGGCGATGGCAAGGAGGTCATCACGGGTTACATCTACCTGCGCCGCTGACCATGAACGCACACACGAAAAATCCTTCGCAGATGGCCGCTAAAGCCTCCTATTGGAACAAGGCGCTGCTCGCATTGCTCCTGGCCGTTCCCGGCATCTTGCCGAAAGCGGCCCATGCCCAACAGGACCCGCAGTTCACGCAGTACATGTTCAACCTGCTTGCGCTGAACCCCGCATACGCAGGCAGCGCGGACCGCGTGAGCCTGAAAGCGCTGAGCCGCCACCAATGGGTGGGCTTTGAGGGTGCACCGTCAACACAGACCCTTACCGTACACAGCCCCTTCCTGCTGCAGAGCTTGGGATTGGGGGGCACCGTGATGCGCGATGAGCACGGCCCGGTAACCCAGTACGGCATCATCCTCGACGTGTCCTACCGCATCTTCCTGAACAACAACCAGAAGTTGGCGTTCGGCATCAAGGGCGGGCTCAACCTTTTCCAGGGCAAGTTCTCACAGCTGCACCCGCACGATGGGGATGACCAAGTGTTCCAGAACGACGTGAGCACAAAGACCGATCCGCAGTTCGGCTTCGGCATGATGTGGTACAGCGACCGGTTCTACCTCGGGCTAAGCTCGCCCAAGTTGTTGCGCACGGATTTCTTTGATGTGGATTCCTTGCGCCTGGTAAGCCAGAACGGGGGCCAACTGGCGCACTACTACCTCACCGGCGGCTACGTATTCGACCTGGGCACCTACACCAAGTTCAAGCCCACGTTCATGGTGAAGGCCGTGGAGGGAGCGCCGTTGAGCTTCGACCTCAGCGCCAACTTCCTGCTCTACGACAAGTTGTGGCTCGGCGCCATGTACCGCTACACCGATGCCGTGGGCGCCTTGGTGCAGTACAACATCACCGACGGGCTGTCCGCCGGCTATGCCTACGACTATCCGCTCTCGCCCCTGCACAACTACAGCGGCGGCACGCACGAGTTCATGCTGGGCCTCGAGTTCGGCAAGGCACCGAAAGGCATCCGTTCACCCCGTTATTTCTGATCCCAGATGCAGCGATCCAAACACACGCAATACCGGGGCCTGCTGATGGCGGTGGCCGTGATGCTGATGGCCGCGCCCGCGGCACAGGCACAGAAGCTCAAGCACCGCATGGCGGAACGCTATGCCGCCGTGTTCGACTACACCAACATGGCCAAGGTGTACGAGGACATCATAAAGGGCAAGGACGCCACCGCTGCGGATTACCGGCAATTGGCATTTGCCTATAAGAAGCTCGGGAACCATGCCAAGGCAGCGGAAGTGTACAAGAAGCTCATCGACCTGGGCAGCCCTGCACCGGACGATCTGCTTTCCTACGCGGACCAGTTGCGCGCACAAGGCAAGTACGACGAGGCCGCAACGTGGTACCAATCCTATTCCGACAAGGCCCCGGATGACGAATGGGTGAAGCAGTACCTGCGGCAAGGCAGTTTCCTGAAGCACTTGGAGGCCGACACCACCAAAGACCGCGTGCGTTCCCTGCCCATCAACTCCGCCGATGCGGACCTGGCGCCAGCGGTCATGAACGACCTGCTGATCTTCAGCAGCGCCCGTGGGGAAGGCGTGGGCGGGAGGACCAAGTACAATTGGGACCGCGAACCCTTCCTGAACCTGTATTCCGCGCTGCTCAAGGGTGAAACCGCCACCGACCCCATGGTGATGCGCAAGGACCTCAACAGCCGCTTGCACGATGGCACGGCCACCTACGACCCCATCAGGAAACGGCTCTACTTCACCCGGGACAACTTCTACTACGGAAAGCTCACCAAGGCCAGCAACGGTGAAGTGAAGCTGGGCATTTATTATTCCGACATCGGCAAGGGTGAAATGGGACAGGAAGAATGGGGCAGTTTGGTTCCTTTCGAGCAGAACAACCCGGAGTACAACTACGGGCAACCCTGCATCAGCCCGGACGGCAAGCGGCTCTACTTCGTGAGCGACATGCCCGGCGGCAGCGGCGGCACGGACATCTGGTATTGCGATGATGCGGGTGGCCAATGGGGTGCGCCCAAGAACATGGGCACCAAGGTGAACACGCCTGGTGGCGAGATGTACCCGTTCATCACCAAGGACAGCACGTTCTACTTCTGCAGCACGGGCCATCCGGGCCTGGGCGGATATGATATTTTCTCCGTGCACCTTTCACCTGCGGGCCCCGGGCGCGTGTTCAACCTGAAGCCGCCCATGAACACCCCGTACAACGACCAGGGCCTCATCCTCCTGGCCGATGACAGCACCGGCTTCTTCTTCAGCGACCGCCCGGGCGGCATGGGCAGCGATGACATTTACGGCTGCACCGTGCATGCCCCGCGCATCCGCATCAAGGGCATTGTGGTGGACAAGCAGACACAGGCAGCGGTAACTGGATATGCCTTGGACCTCCGTGATGACAAGGGTGCGTTCATCGACGATGCCAAGATGCAACTGCTGGAAGATGGCCGCTTCATCATCGACGCACCCTACAGCGAAACGTACAAGCTAACAGCCAACCGCAACGGCTACCGGCAAGGCAACACGGACTTGAACAGCAGCACGGACGATCTGGAGAACGCCGTGGTGCAGATGGAAAAGTACGACTACGGCTCCGAGGGCATTGTTAAGAACGGCGATACGAAGGCACCGTTGGACAGTGTGCATGTGCAACTGCTGGACAGCGAAGGCAAGTTGATGCAGGAATTGTACACCGGTCCTGACGGCAAATACGCCTTTGCGCTGCAAGCGGAGAAGGACTACAAGGTGAAGGTGGAGAAGGAAGGGTTCTTCAAACAGAGCACGCAGATCACCACAAAGGGCAAGACCAACACCATACTGAAGAACGACTTCAACTTGTTCCCGCTGCAAGTGAACCAGGTGGTGCGCTTGGACAACATCTACTACGACCTGGCCAAGTGGAACATCCGGAAAGATGCCGCCGTGGAACTGGACAAACTGGTGCAAACGCTCAACGACAACCCCACGGTGAAGATCGAGCTCAGCTCGCACACGGATTGCCGCGGCAAGGATGCATACAACCTGTCGCTATCGGAGAAACGGGCCAAGAGCGCCGTGGAATACCTCATCAAGCAAGGCATCGCCAAGGACCGCCTAACGTACAAGGGCTATGGTGAAACCAAGCCTGTGGAGCCTTGTGAGTGCAGCAAATGCACCGAAGCCGAACACCAGGCCAACCGCCGCACGGAGTTCAAGGTGCTTTCAAAATAGGGGTTATTCTAATTCGCATTAGAAACATGAATTATATTGCGGCCAAATCCACACATGGACCATGGCCAGAAAAGCTGGAGGCAACGAGCATTTGGAGGCGGCGCGAAAACTGTTGAGGAACGCAAAAACGGCCGATGAGCTGCGATTGGCCCAGTCTGTTTTGCTGCCCCTTGAATTGGGCTTGAGCTTGGAGCAAACAGCTCTTGCCATCGGTCGTTCCAGCGGCGCAACCTGTACAATGAGGACACGCTTTGCCAAGGTTGCTTCCGGGAAGATGAAGTCACCGCGCAGCAAGCGTGAATTGCGCAACCGGGCCAAGGCGGACAAGGAAACCGAGCGAACGATCCTTGATGAGGTCTTGGCCGATGCCTCCACAGGAGGAGTGGTGGTCATTCCGCACTTCAAGGCAGCTATCGAGGCAAAGCTGGGCAAGCCGTTTTCGTTGTCCAGCGTTTACCGAATGCTCGCCCGCAACGGCTGGCGCAAGCTCGCTCCGGACACCAGCCACCCGCAAGGTGACCCGCAGGCACGCGAGAACTGGAAAAAAAACTCCCGACTGCGCTGGAGCAAATCGTCCTGAGCTTTCCCGTAAAGCGTCCGCTCCGGTTGATGTTCCAGGACGAAGCACGGTTCGGCCGCATCAGTCGTGGTCGCTATTGCTGGATGTGCCGACCGGACCGACCATTGGTGAAGGCGGCCGTCATCCATCAATACACCTACGCTTATGGTGCGGTGTCCCCATTGGACGGCCGGTTCATCTCGTTGATGCTGCCCCACGTGAATACCGAATGCATGCAACTGTTCATCAACGAAGTCAGTGAACGCTGTCCCTTGGAGAACGTCATCATGACGATTGATGGTGCTGGATGGCACCGGGCCAATGCGCTTGTCCTGCCCGACAACCTGCGCCTACACTTGCTGCCGCCCTACTCTCCGGAACTCAATCCACAGGAGCACATCTGGGACGAGCTTCGCGAGAAGTATTTCCACAACCACGCCTTCGACAGCATTGATGCACTGGAGGATCGCTTAGTAGCGGGCCTGGCCCACCTCGAACAACATCCGGAAACGGTGAGGTCCATCACAGCGTGGCCTTGGATAATTACTGCCGTTTCTAATGCGAATTAGAATTAGGGGAAGAGGAGGAGACGGACCCTGGCATCGGCCGGGGTTCGTCGTTTTCTGAAAGCTCCATCAAGGTCTCGCGCAGCGGACCTTGACGCAGAAAGCTCCATCAGGGTCTCGCAGCGGACCCTGAAAAAAGCTCCATCAGGGTCTCGCGCAGCGGACCCTGATGCTCAATGGCTTTTTCACCCCCAAACTGACGATCCTCACCCCGGCCTTTTCCGAAGTGCATTACTCTTGTTTGGAATTGTTCTAAATAAGATGCAAATGCAAGGACAGGAAGTCATGGAACCAAGCGCGGCGGAAACGAGGAAGACTGCGGCCCCGCACAGCTCAACGGCCAATCAACACTTGAATGAAGACCAGGGCCACTGGCTGCTGGCCAAGATGGGCAAGAAGGTACTGCGGCCAGGGGGCAAGGAACTCACCATGGAGCTGTTGGGCAAGCTGCACATTGCCACCACGGATGACGTGGTGGAATTTGCACCGGGCTTGGGCTTCACGGCCGGGATCACCCTGGCGAAAAACCCAGGAAGCTACACGGGTGTGGAGCTGAACGAGGAAGCGGCGGGCATCCTGCGGAGGAAGATCAACGGGCCGAAGCGCGAGATCGTGATCGGCAATGCCTGTTGCTGCCCGCTGAAGAACGCCACTGCGGACAAGGTATACGGCGAGGCCATGCTCACCATGCAGGCCGACCACCGAAAGGCGGAGATCATGCGCGAAGCACACCGCATCCTTCGTCCGGGCGGGCTGTATGGCATTCACGAGATCGCACTGACGCCGGACGCCATGTCCGCCGAAACGAAGAAGCAGATCCAGCACGACCTGGCCACCACCATCAAGGTGAACGCCCGCCCGCTCACCCGCGCCGAGTGGACCGCCATGCTGGAAGCCGAAGGCTTTGCCGTGGAAAGCGTAATGACCAACCCCATGCACCTGCTGGAAACATCACGCATCATTGACGATGAAGGCTTCTTCCGCACATTGAAGATCACCTGGAACATCCTCACACACCCCAAGGCGCGCAGGCGCATTCTGGATATGCGCAACGTATTCCGGCGCTATGGCCCCTCCATGCAGGCCATTGCCATGGTGGCGCGGAAGAAGTGACACGCCGGTGAAATTCAGGAGGCTCAAGGAGCAACCTGAAGGGCTGCATCCGTGTGCTTCAACGGGTTTTTCCCTTCCCGGCGCTCGGCTTCACATGGATGTCAAGAGTCTGCCAAGTGCCCGCCCACCAATCCGCCTCCGGCGGGCACTGCCCCTGCACTTCGCACGCTGACCCACCAACTCGCGCGAGCGTCCTTCGCTCGTGCGCTTGTGCTCCCTAAAGGATAAAGCGGGCACGAGCGGAGACGCTCGCGCCCAATGTCATTACTGAGCAGGTGACGAAGATCCGTACTCATGCGGCGTAGCGTACGTCCGGGTGCTGGAAGTACTTGAGGATGCGCTGGGGCTGTCGCTGAACACTGCGGTAGTGTGCCAGGATGGCCCTTACCATTTGTTCTTCGTTCTGTACGGGCGGCTTGTCTCCCATCTCTCTCTTGAGGTCGGCGTTGGCCACCTCCACGGGGTTGATCTCCGGGGAGTAGCTGGGCAAGTAGAAGATCTCGATGCGCTCCTTGTGCTTGAGCAGCCAAGGGGCGAGAACCTTGGCGTGATGCACCCGGAGATTGTCCACGATCAGGAACACTTTGCGCTTGGCATCCTTGATCAAGCGGGAGAGGAAGCGCTTGAAGCAGCGCACGTTCAGCGCGCCCTTGAAGACCATCCAGCGCATGCCCCCGCGCGCGCTCACCGCCGAGATGATCGAGCGCCCGAAGCGCTTGTTGCCAACGCGCACGATGGGCGTGTGCCCGCGCTTGGCGAAGCTGCGTCCGCGCACATCGTCACTACGCACTCCGGTCTCATCGCCCCAGAGGATCTCGGCGCCTTCTGCCTTGGCCCGCTTGGCGATAGCCGGGTAGACCCGCTCCTTCCAGCGGCGCACTTCGGCCGGGCGCTGCTCCATCGCACGCCGCATGGGCTTCTGTGAAGTGAACCCCCAGCGCCGCATATACTCGGTCATGGTGCGCGCAGCCAGTTCCACACCGTAGCGGTCCTTGATCAACAGCCGCACGGCCTTGCGTGACCACAGTGCATAGGGAAGCTTCAACTGATCGGGCATTTTGTCACTGATCAGCCGTTGTGTCTCGCGCTGCTGCTCATCTGTCAGCAAATGCCCGCTGCCCTCAGGCCGGCCGGTGCGCTTGGTCTCCAAGGCCCGCCAACCCTTCTTCTTGTACAGTTGCCATGCACGGTTGGCTGCATGCCTGCTCATGCTGCATTGTGCGGCCGAGTCCTTCAAGCCCAGGCCGTTCAACCGGCAACGCACCACTTGCTTGCGCCGCTCGATCAGCGCATCATCGCTAAGGCTCCTTGAATCGGTTCTGTTCATACCCGCCTCGATCCACAGATCGTGCCGATCGTCAACTTCTTTGATGCCGTATCAGTAAGTTAAGGATTCGGCTTGCAGGACGACAGTAGTCAGCGCACCGTACGACGCACACCTTGTACGAGTGCATGTGGGCCGATCCGGGTCGTACAACCCTTAACTTAATGACATTGCGCTCGCGCCAGAGAATGGGGCTCTGAATAGAGACTGCGAACTGCCCTAACTTTGTTCACCTAATTGACAGCTACAATGCGGATCGTGTTATTGCTCGGTTGTGTGATGCTGGCCTCAATGGTCAGAGCGCAAGGCGTACTTCCGATCCTATATTACATCCCACCAACTTCGGGCTGCAATGGTCTAGTGGCCATCGACCTGCCGACTTGGAATGGTTGTGTGGGAGGAGGCACAGGGGGGTATATGATTACGCCGATGGGTTGCGCCAGTTTCGCATGGTGGGCCGTGGCCGACACCGCGTTCATCCCGATTTGCTCCGATCCATGTGAAATCGTCATACTCGATGATTTCGGGAATGCCTGTATGTGCAGCGTGGGTTTCACAACCTCCGTGTCCGAAGTGCCCGTCCAGGCACGGCTTGGTCTTTTTAGGACCGGTGGTGATTTATTGATCACCTCGACCATTCCATTGACTAGCCCGCTTTGTCGCATCTATGGATCTTCCGGTCAGTTGATCTTCGAACGAAGCCTTCCCACTGGGTCCAAATGGGAATTTCCGATACACTCTATGAGTCAACTCTTGATTGTGACCATCATCTCGCACGACCAAGTATTGACCGGTCATATTTGAAGGCCACGTCGCCACCAACTCGCGCGAGCGTCCTTCGCTCGTGCGCTTGTGCTCCCCAAAGGAAAGAGAGACGCTCGCGCCAAAAATAGGAATGTTCCATTAGGCCATATCCATGGCCGGCTACCGGGTAGAGGGGTGGAGGTGCCCCGAAGTGCATTTGCGCACGCACAGCTCTGGCGCAGAACGCTGCGTTCCAAGCCCCTCATCAACTTCCGTGCAGCAGGGATGGCACAGGCCATGCCATTTCGAATGAGCATCAGTCTTCCACACAACGAACGGAACAACCGGTTCGTGCGAGGGTAAGGGTGCGGTAAATGCCGGTTTTATCATGGGCCAAATAGTGCCT
>JAFDZY010000308.1 GCA_018266685.1 Bacteroidota bacterium | reverse complement strand
TCCGGATAGGTGGCCAAGGTGTCCGTGAGCCGGTCCAAGCGTTTGAGCGTGGCATCCTTCAGCGCACCGCCCTTCTTTTCCGTGTCCACGATCACTTCTAGCGGCATCACGCCATGGAAGTTCCGCTCGAAGAAGCGCAGGTCCGCCACCACCGGGTTGTCCGCAGGCAGGTCGTCCACAATGCGGCTTTCATCCTTCAGGCGTGCCATGCCGAAGAAGGCCGCAATGGTGACCAGGATCGTGGCACCGTAGATCGCCGGGCGCTTGTGCTGCGAAAGGGATACGATGGTGGCGATGGCGCGGTCCAGCCAACGGCGGTCCAGATGGCTCAGATGCCGCGGTTTGGGCACCGGCATGTAGCTGAGGATGATCGGCACCAGCGTGAGCCCCAGCACGAAGATGGACATGATGCCGATGGTGGCGATCAGCCCGAACTGCTTCAGCACGTCGCTGTATGTGATGCAGAAGGCGGCAAAGCCCGCGGCCTTGGTGGCGTTGGTGATGAAGCAGGCCGCGCCCACCCGGCTGATCATGCGCTGCAGCGCCTTGATCTTGTTGCGGTGCTGCACGTAGTCGTGGTGGTAGGCATTGATCAGGAAGACGCAATTGGGCACGCCCACAACAATGAGCAGCGGCGCGATCACGGATTGCAGAATGGTGATCTGGAAGCCCAGCAGCCCCATGCTGCCAAAGGCCCACACCACGCCCACGGCCACCACCCCGAGGCAGATCAGCATCACCCGCCACGACTTGAAGAAGAGCAGCAGCAGCAACGCGCAGATCACCACGCTGAGCACCACGAAGCGCGGCATCTCGCCCTTTACCAATTGGGTGTTCTTCACCCGCAGCCATGGCAGGCCGCTGGCATGCACGGGCAGGCCCGTTTCCTTGGTGAACTGGTTGAGGCGGGCCTCCAGGGCATCGATCACCTTGGTGCGCTCTTCCGTATTGAAGAGCTTGCCGTTCACGAAGACCATCATCAGCGTGGCCTTGGTGCTGTCGTTGTACAACAGGCCCTTGTAGAAAGGCAATGACCGGATCCGCGCCTTGAGCGAGTCCATTTCCGCCTGGTTCTGCGGCAGCCGCCCCATTACGGGTTCCAGTTCGAATTTCTTCAGGCTGTCGTTGCGTACCAACGTGTACAGATGGGCCTCGCTGAACACGCTGTCGATGCCCTCGATCTTGCGCGCATCCACGCCCAACTGGCGCCACGCGCGGAAATTCGCAGGGGTGTACAGGCTGTCGCCCTGCGTGCCTACCACGATCACGTTGCCGTCAGCGCTGAAGGTCTTCAGGAAATCCTGGTACTCCCCGTAGGCCGGGTCGCTCTTGGGGAGCAGCCCACCGTGGGTGTAGCTCATTTCCACCTTGGTGGCCTCGTAGGCGAAGAAGGCGGTGATGATCCCGACTGCGATCAGGATCCCCGCTCTGTTGCGCAGTACGCGCCCGGCCAGCCATGCCCACATGGTGAAGGTTCAGTGCCCTTGCCGTGCGGAGACAACGCGCGGCCAGGGCGGGCAAAGGTGCGAAAAAGGCCGTTGTGGACAGGAAGGATTTTTGGGCTGGATGGCGGGATGGACGGGATACGCGTTCAACATCCTTTGGACAGGATGAACAGGATGGACAGGATACCTGTTCCACGCGTTACCGTCAATCCGGGGCAACCGGCGGAAACAGTGGCCCGCGCCCCTCACTCCTTGGCCTGCCCGGTCTTGCAATTACAGCTTAAGCTCCAATGGAAGCGCGCCCCGTCCAAGCAATCACCGCCCATGCCGATGGCGGCGCGGCGCTTTTCGTAACCTGGGGCCAACTCATCGGGCCTCAGGCAATTGAAAATGCCGTACGCAAGTGGTTTCCCGCTCAACTGGCGCCTGCGATCAAAACAGATGGCGTAGGTGCGCGGATAGATCAAGCCCTTTTTCAGCAACTGCAGGAACACCTTGCGGTGGGCGTACGTGTAGCCGGAATCCGAATGGATGACCAAGGTTTCAAACTCCATATTGTAGCCCAGCTCCGCGATGGAGGGGAAGAGAAGCTTGCCTGTTACAATGCTGTCCAAGGTCATGGTCTGCAATTCCTCCACCTTGGTGTAGGCTTGTTCCAAGCCTATGGAATCTTCCACCGTAAACGGTTCCTTCGCCCTGACCGTGTTTGCTGAATCCAGAATGAACTGATAGCGCCGGTTGGCCCGGGTGGCCGGTGTGGGCATACCCTCGTTTGGGCCATCCGCATACTGCGGGATGGACTGCCAATAGGCCAAGCAATCTTCCTGCAATTGCCTGTACCAATGCAGCTGGCCAATATCCCTGAAGGGCGGGTCCGTGAACATCCAACCGATCGGAGCGCGTTGGCGAAAGCTTTCCACGTAGGATCTCCGCGCCGATGCCGTATCACCAATGGTGAACTCGCACAGCGCCCGGGCATAAGATTCCGTGGGCATCAGGCCGTACTTCTTCTCCAACTTGCCCAGCAGGGTCAGCGCCGCCGTTGTGTCCCGATCCGCCATGAATTGCTGCACCACCAACGACTGTTGGTGGTAGCGGATATAGTTCTGGGCGCGGGCACCACCATGGCAAACAAGAGCAACAATAATCGCACACAAGGTCCTTGTGAAAAAGCTGATGTGGTGGAAGTTGCACATGCTTTGCTGATTGGTGGAATTATTCAGAACAAAGAACGTTCACACTGTCCTATGATATTGCCACATGTCCTGCCCGGCTCAGAACGCATACCCCACCGTCAATTTCACCGCCAAGTTGTCCTTGGCGTCCGGCAAGGCATACGGCCCGTAGCGGTAGAAGCCGCCCACGCCGAAGCTGGTGAAGCCGAAGCGCAACAGGTTTTCGATCAACAGCCCGCTCTCGTAGTAGCCGTCGCGCAGCGCCGTAAAGCCAAGGCCTTCATGGTTGCCCGGCCGGGCCAGGTGGCCGAAGGCCACGCTGCTGACCACCGCCGGGCGGGGGCGGAAATGCTTGGTTTCAATGAGCAATTTGCCGAAGCTGTGCTTGAGGTGGAAGGCCACGTAGCGGTCTGCGAGGAATTCGTTGGGGCGCATGGTCTCGAACACATTGGTGCTGGCCAAGGGGTAGCGCCTGCTGTAGGTGCCGCGCATGTTGTACAGGAAGGCCATGGGCGCATCTTCATCGGCCATGCCTGCCAACAGTTGTAGCGATAGGTCGCCGAGCAGCCGGACCTTGAAGGTCTTTTCGATCATGGCATCCACGCGCCACGTGTCCCACTCCCCGTCCCATAAGCCCTTTTGGGCTTTCATGACATGGACGTACACTACCGGGAACTTCGTTCCGAGCGCCAGCTCGCGGTCCGGCAGACGGGCCAATTTCTCGCGGAAGGCCCAGCGCAGGTCCAGTGTCCAGGCCCCGGTGAGGAAATCGTTGCTGCGCAAGCTTACTTCATCAGATACGCGCTGCACATAGCTGTACCCGATGTCATTTACGCGCAGCGCCCGCTCCGTGCCCAACCACAGTTTCAACGAGCTGCCCGCGCGGAACATGAAGCGCGCGGAGAACCGCTCGATGCGGTCCATGCGGTCCACGAAGATCATCCGGTAGCTGTCCGTGCTGAAGAAGCCGCTCTTTCCGCGGAACGAGGCACCGCCGATCTCGGCCACGTCGTTCTCGTACGCGAGGTCCAGGTTCAGGTCCCGTTCAGGCACCGGCTTGATGGTGAGGTTGCCGCCGTACTTCCACCGCCGGTCGCCGAAGCCATAGGCGAAATAGCCGCCTAATGAGGCGTAGCGCGTTACCCGGTCGTTGGTGGCCAAGCCCGCCCCAAGGCGGAAGCCTTCGTAGGCGTTGATGGCCATGATGCGGTCCAGCAGCAGATCCACGCGGCCCATGGGCAGCCTGGCGGTGGTCAGTGCCGCAATGAACTTCAGTTTCCTGTCGAAGTGCTCCTTGTCGCCCAAGCTGTCCAGCATTTCGTAGGTGCGCAGGTCTTTCGCTCCCAGCGAATCGGTGCGCAGGCCCTTCCAATAGTCCTCGTCCTTGCGGATGCTCAGCTTGTCCATCACCAGCTCAGGGCCGCGTACTTCCTTGCGCGGGATGTCCGGGTCCAGCTGGATGTCCTTCAGGTAGGTGCGGCCTTCACCATAGACGGACATGCCCTGTATGCTCAGGAAGTTGAGGTAGATGAAGGTGTTGAGCTGCACGGGGAACCATGCGCTGTCGCCCGTGGCCGTGGGCAGCCGCCGGTGCTGTTGCTGGAACCGGATGCTGGTGCCCCGCTTGTCCATTTGCTCAGCAGTGACGTTCTGCACCGCGTAGCCGTTGGTGTTGATGTAGAGCAGCCCCTGCAAGCCGTCGAACTTGGTGCCCGTGCGCGGGCGGTAGCTGATCACATACACGCTGTCGCGGCCTTGGTACAGCGTGTCCTCCAGGATGAACAGGTACTTGGCAGTGCTGCCCGGGCCGATGGGGCCGAGGTAGCTTTTGTCACTGATGTCGATCTGCGGCGCGTAGATGCTGAAAGTTTCCGTTTGTGCCGCCAACGCCAGGAACGACGGGTCCTTCAGACCGCTGACACGCATGGCCAGCACGGTTTCCTTGGCCGCGGCCGGCGGGATGAAGCTCTTGCGGGTGGCGCTTTCGATCAGGAAAAGATGCTGCCGCTCCATCATGCGCATGAACCGCTCCATGGCCGTGTCCGGCTTGGTGGTGTCCGCCTTCGCAGTTACCGTCGTGTCCAAGGCGGAAAGCGTAGTGTCCGGTTCCGCTGCGCTCTTTCCCTCCGGCCCCGTGCGCAGGCTGTCCTTTTCAAGGTCGAACACAGTTTTGCTGTAGCTGGTATAGCGGTAGCTGCGCCTGCGCATGCCGTCGTTCTCCTTCCGGTTGGCATACACCCGGCGGATGATGCGGTTGGCGGGGTTTTCCGTGTAGACCACCTCCACCGCGTGCAGTTCCGTGTTGGCGGCTTTGAGCAGTATGGTCAACGGTGTTTCATCGGTCACCGCAACCGTTAGCGGTTCGTAACCTACGTAGCTCGCCCGCAGCGTTACCGGAAAGGAAGGCACCGTGAGGTTGAAACGCCCGTCAATGTCGCTTGTGGTGCCGGTGCGCGTGCCTTCGATCACAAAAGGTACAAAGGCCAAGGGCTCTTTGGTCGTGGCGTCCAGCACGCGGCCCGCAGCCACCTGCTGCGCAATTGCCGGCAGGGTAGCAAATAGAAACAAGCTGAATAACAATTTCCGCATGCACTCCTTTTGCCGTGTGACGCGCAAGGTGGGGAAAAGTAACTGGATGGTTCGTATGACTGTTGGCAGGTGGCACTAACCACTACGCCCCACGAACTCCCCCGCAGGGGTACCTTGCACCCATGTTCGCCGAGCTGCGCGATGCACGCCAATGGGCCGGTGCGGCCACGCCGCAGCGGGTGCGCAATGCCTACGGCCTCTGGAGCAGTTTCCGCCATTCACGCAAGACGCGCAAACCACAGATCAACGGGCTGCCCTTCAGCATCAGCATGGAACCCACCACGGCGTGCAACCTGCGCTGCCCGGAGTGCCCCAGCGGCCTGCGTGCATTCACACGGCCCACCGGCAACCTGAAGCAACCCCTGTTTGAGCAGGTGATCGACGAACTGGCCAACGACCTCTGGGCGCTCACCTTCTACTTCCAGGGTGAACCGTTCATCAACCCGCACTTTCTGGACATGGTGCGCCATGCCAAGGCCAAGGGCATCTACACCAACACCAGCACCAACGCGCATTTCCTCACCGAGGCCAAAGCGGAGGAAACCGTGCGCAGCGGCCTTTCCCGGCTCATCATCAGCTTGGACGGAACGGACCAGGAAACCTATTCCGCCTACCGGCGTGAAGGCACGTTGGCCACCGTAGTAGAAGGGGCCGAACGGATCGTGAAGTGGAAGAAAAAGCTCAAGAGCCGAACGCCGCACACGGTGTTCCAATTCTTAGTGGTGAAACCGAATGAACACCAGGTCCCGAATGCCCGAAGGCTTGCAAAACAGATCGGCGTGGACGACCTGTGGCTGAAGACCGCACAGATCTACGAACCCAGGGACAACCACCCGCTGATCCCCGTGCAGGACAAGTATTCACGCTACAAGCGCAACGCCAACGGCGTTTGGGAAGTGAAGCACCGATTGGACAACGAATGCTGGAAGATGTGGCACAGCTGCGTGATCACGTGGGACGGCAAGGTGGTGCCCTGTTGCTTCGACAAGGATGCCAAATACGTGATGGGCGACCTGCAAAAGCAAAGCTTCCGCGAGATCTGGAACGGGCCGCGCTACAATGCCTTCCGCGCCCAGTTGCTCCGCGACCGCAGCTCCATCGACATGTGCCGCAACTGCAGCGAAGGATGCCCGGTTTGGGCGTAATCACACAGTCAAGATCTCCTTCTCCTTCGCGGCGAGCAAGGCATCCACCTTCTTGTTCCAAGCACCGGTGGCCTTCTCCACATCGCCTTCCGCGCTCTTTGCAGCATCCTCCGGAAGCCCGTCCTTCTGGGCCTTCTTGATGCCCTCCATGGCCTTTTGCCGCGCGCCACGGATGCTCACGCGCGCATTCTCCCCTTCGCGGTGGGCCATCTTCACCAGTTCCTTGCGCCGCTCCTCCGTGAGCATGGGCACGGAGATGATCACATGCTCCCCGTTGTTGCTGGGGTTGAAGCCCAAATTGGCCGCCATGATCGCCTTTTCGATCGGGTCGATCATCTTCTTTTCCCAAGGTTGCACAATGATCGTGCGCGAATCCGGCGTGTTGATGTTGCTCACCTGGCTCAGCGGCACCTCACTGCCGTAGTAATCCACGCGCACGCCTTCCAGCATCGCCGGGTTGGCGCGGCCGGCGCGGATCTTCACCAGTTCCTTGTCCAAGTGGTCAACCGCCTTGCGGTCCAGGTCTTCGCATTGCGCGATCAGGGAGGCTACGTCGCTCATGTTCTTCGGAAAGAGGCGCGAAGGTACCGGTTGTAGGAGAATGCGGTTGTTAGTTGTTAGCTGGCAGTTGCCAGGGGCAGGGAGAACGCCTGACAACAGGCAACTAACAACGGACAACTTCCCAGATTAAAATTCCACCAACGTCCCCAGCGGTTCCCCTTGGATCAATTTCCCCAGGTTGCCCGGTTTGTTCATGTCGAACACAATGATGGGCAGCTTGTTTTCGCGGCACAGGGTGAAGGCCGTCATGTCCATCACGCTGAGGCCCTTTTCATATACTTCCTCGAAGGAAATACGGTCGTAGCGCGTGGCGGTCTTGTCCTTTTCGGGGTCGGCGGTGTAGATGCCGTCCACGCGGGTGCCCTTGAGGATCACGTCAGCCTCGATCTCGATGGCGCGCAGGCTCGCGGCGCTGTCGGTTGTGAAATACGGGTTGCCGGTGCCCGCGCCGAAGATCACGATGCGGCCCTTCTCCAAGTGGCGCAGGGCGCGGCGGCGAATGAAGGGTTCGGCGATCTGCTCCATCTTGATGGCGCTGAGCAGCCGTGTTTTTTGTCCGGCCGCCTCCAACGCGCTTTGCAGGGCCAGGCTGTTGATCATGGTGGCCAGCATGCCCATGTGGTCACCCTGCACCCGGTCGATCCCGCTGGCGGCCGCCTGGATGCCCCGGTAGATGTTTCCGCCACCCACCACAATGGCCACCTCCACGCCAGCCTGCGACACCGCCACGATCTCCTCCGCGTATTGTTTCAGCCGGGTGCTGCTGATGCCATAAGCCTGCTCGCCCATCAGGCTTTCGCCGGAGAGCTTCAACAAAATGCGCTTGAATTTCCGTTTGGGATTGTTCATCGGTGGGCGAAAATAGGCCGGGATACCGCTAGCGGAAATTGCGGTGCAGGCAGCACAGGCTATCTTGCTGGTGTCTTACAGGCATGAACCACACCCTTGGCTTCCACTTTCCCGGCGGAACCGCCCACCTGCTGAGCGGCATGTTGATCGGCTTGGCCGCCCACGGACTGCACGGTCAAGCGGTCGTAACTTTCGATGATGCGGATGCCACCTGGCTGGTAGCCCGCACCTTCCCGCAAGGCAGCATCCAAGACCCGGATTTTGCGGGCACCACTACCTCGACCTACTTCTATGACGGGGATACGCTGATCGACGGCAGCCTGTGGCAGCGCATGCACGCCCTGCCCACCTGGGGGAATGCACAGGAGCCGCACTACTTGGGGGCCACCCGCCAGGCAGGAAACATCGTGCTGTTCAGCGACACCCTCGGCAACGTGGACACCCTGTACAACTTCGCATTGGAAGTGGGCGACACCATGCGCTTCGGGGTGCCCGGCTCGGATTTCATGGATTCCCTCCGGGTGGATTCCATCGGGCAAATACTGATCCAAGGTGTTGCCCACAAGGTCTTCCATTTCAGTCTCAGCACGGTGTACTTCACGTTGGAGAGCTACCTGAGCGATACCTGGATCGAAGGGATCGGCAGCATTCACGGCCCGTTGGCGCCACGGTCCATGGGCGACCTCGAAGACTGGTTTCCGTTCACTTTCCCGGATTCCACGCGGCTCACCTGCTACTCCCAGGCCGGTGCCGTACTATGGCAGCACGGCGGCTACCCGGCGTGCATCACGAACATCCAACTTGCCACGAACGAACTGGACCATGCGCCGCTCCGGGCTTATCCAAACCCATCAAATGGGTACCTCTCCGTGGAAAGCCCGTTGGGCGGAAAATTTACCATCAGCCTGCGCGATGTATTGGGCCGCGTGGCGTTGCATGAGGATGGGAGCGGCCCTTCACAGCAATTGGACCTCCGCGCACTACCCTGTGGGCCATACCTGTTGATGATGCAGCATGCAACGGGGATCGGCTACCAGGCGCGAATCCTGCTGCAATAGCACCTTCTTAGTCCCATCAAGGTCTCGCACTTTGACCGCCGAAGCGTCACCACGAAGGCGGTCAGCGGACCTTGACGCAGAAAGATTCCCTCCTCCAAGGTCCCCTTCGGGAGACCTTGAGGGAACTACAAGAAGTACCTCATTCCGGCGGCACTTCACCGCATCAGCACATACCGGTACCGCAAATCCAGCTTTTCCGCATCCAAGGTATCCAACATCGCCTGCGTGATCCGCAAGGGATACAGCGTTGCGTTCTCCGGCTTTTCCATAAAGCGCAGCCAATCCGCTTCGGCCATGGACTTGGGGCAATTGGCCAGCAGAACGGCCCGTGTTTCAGCGTTGGGCGGGTCTATGGCCGGTTGGGCTGCCGGGGCCTGCGCCAAGGCCAGCACCGGCACCATGGCCAGCAGGCATGTGAGCTTCCTGTACTTCATGGTTCTGCAATTACGATCCGTGTGGTCATGATCTCCAAGCCCCACCGCAAGCTGCATTGGTACATGCCCGCCGCTTCTCCTTCCAACACCACTTCATGCACCGTGCTCCATTGTGGAATACGCTCGCGCAGCACCACCTGCCCGGCCAGGTTGCGCACCTCCAACCAGCCCACCCCTGCATGGGC
Source organism: Bacteroidota bacterium (assembly GCA_018266685.1). GTDB lineage: Bacteria > Bacteroidota > Bacteroidia > Flavobacteriales_F > PHOS-HE28 > PHOS-HE28. Next base: position 7,692 of record JAFDZY010000308.1, on the reverse strand, counting down.
CGGGTAGTGGAGCATGAATTGGCCAAGGGAAGGATTGGGGACGGCCAACAAGCGCCCTTCGGCTCCGCTCAGGGCAGCGTTGATGCCCGCCCCCAGCCCCAAACTATCGCACACACTCCCATCCACCGGGCCCAAGTGGTAGTTGGGATGGTTGGGCAGGGAGTTCACAAAGTATCTTGGCAACACCACCCCGTGCTGTTCCATATTGCAGGCCAAGCCCGGCTCATCGGGATTGTTGATCACATGCAAACGCAACGTGCTGTTGCCGGTGCCGATGTATATCTTCCCGTCCGGGGCCAATTGGGCCATGTCGAACATGGTGGCAAAGGGCGGAAAGGGTGAGTAGGTGCTGTCCCAGTGCGCGATGTGGACTTGGCTGGCCGCGATGTCAGCAGCCTCGGTGTCGAACTGGTATACGTTCGTGGTGGCGGTGGCATAGAGGTACCGGCTATTCGGGGAGAAGGACACGCCCATCGCGAAATTGGTGTCCGGGGTCTCCACCAGCACCGGGTTGGAGAACAGGCCCGTGCAGCGGTCGAAATCAAAGAGGTCGATGCGGCACAGCCCGCCGCTGTTGGCGATGTAGGCAAAGCGGCTGCCGTCCGGGGAGAAGCAGACGCTCCCGATGTCCCAGCCCCGCACAATGCCGATGGACTGCGTACCGTTCACCTCCACCCCGGCCGGAGTCACCAACAGGCGGTGGTACACATTGGTGAAGTCCTTGTGGCAGAACAGCCACCAGTCCCGTCCGTTGGCGTGGCGCACGGCGGTGATCCTGCCCTCATTCAGCGTGTCGTCGAACAGCACTTGATTCTTGGAGACCACCCCGCCCAAGCCCCCGTTCAGGCTCATATCAATGGTGGTGAGGTAGAGGTGGTGGGCTGCGGCGTAAGGAATATCATCCAATGTACTGTGGAAGAGGTAAAAGATGCCCGGCGCATCCGGCTTGGGCAGGATCAGGCAAGCTTGGGGGATCAGCAGGCCGTCCGGGGGGGCGGATAGGTCTGCCGTGTACCAACTGGGGTTGAGCGAATCGCCGTTTTGCATGGTGTTGCCCGTGGCATCGGCTATGCGCACCCCGTTGGTGCTGAACAGCAGGTTGCCCAAGGAATCGGTGATGTTGGCCACCGTGCGGAAATAGTTCATGTCACGGTCCACGGTAGTGATTACCTGGCTGCCGTTCATGTAGTCTATGTTGATTCCACCTAATGCAGTGTCGATACCCGCGTAGGTATATCCTCCCGTCCACAGGTTGTTAAGCCCCTGTTGTGCAGAGGCATGGTGCAGGCCACATGCGGCCTGCACCATGCTCAAAACCCAAAGGATGCGGTTAGCCGCGCACCTTGTCATTTTTTCGCAGGGCCTAATGGATGATGGACAACTTCCCGCTGCCCACCACGCCCTTGGTCGAGATCACCCGGTAGTGGTACATCCCCTGTGCGATGCCGGTGGTACTGAAGTCCGTGCGGAAGGCATTGGCGGCCACGTCCAAGTGGAACACCACGGTGCCCAACATGTTGTAGAGCACAAAGGTCCCGGGGTTGTCCAAGGGCTGCTCCATCATCAAGGTGGCCCGGTCTTTCGCCGGGTTGGGGATCACCCCGGTCCTGTTCGGGTCTTGCTGCCGGATGCTTTTCACAATGATGCCGTGTTGCAGGCAGATGAGTTGGTCATCGAAGAAGACCGTGTCATTGATCAAACGGTACATGGAGCGGGCCTGGTACACCGCGTTGCCGCCCTCCATGGGGCATTGGCTGGCAATGCTGTACAGCGTGTTGGCTTGGTCCACGGTGAAGGTGTCCACTTCTTTGGCGATCACCGAGAGGTAGATCTCGTTCACCTGCTTCTCGTTCGCCTCGATCAACTTGCTGGTGCCGATGGCAGCATTGGCAGCCTTCAACCCGTCGGCGGTGAGCGCCTTGCTGGTACGGGCCACCTCCATGGCGCTGGTGTTCCATGCCACAAGTGTGTTGATGTTCTGGCGGTAGCCGCTGAGGCTGGCAATGATGGAATCGGCCTGCGCAGCGGTGAGCGTGCTGTCGTTCAGTCCTTCCATGCCGGTCTTTACCAAGGCCATGTAGCTTTCGATCTGCACCCGGTTGGCCTGCAACTGGGCCACCACGGTGCTGTCCAGGCCGTACAGCGCCAGTTGGCCGTCGCCCACCGCCTTGAAGGCGGCGGTGGCGCTGCCTTGCAGATCATTGTAAAAGGCGGCCATGTCCGGCAGGCTGTCCCGCAGCGCAGGGTTGTTGTCCAATTTCCCGTACAGCCCGCCTTTCAGCGTCCATTGGGTCTCTGGCGTGTAGGGGTCGTTCTGCAGGCTGTCCTGCGCGATCTGTTGGTCCAGGCCATTGACCCCGTTGCTGCGCACGGCGTAAAACTGGCTGCAATAGTCCGCGCCTTGGTCGTTGGCGCAATCGTAGTTCTCGCCATCTACAAAACTGAACCATCCCGGCGCCGGGTCCACGCTCGGCGGCTCGGTGTTCCCGCCGTTGATGATGGCCGGGTTGTACAGGAACTGATTATTCGATGCATTGGGATTTGGTTGCCCTGCAACGATAGGTTCATACCACGCGCTCAAGCCGCCCGCTGCGGGCGGGTCGTACCACAGGTTGCCCTTGAGGCTCTGTGTGCCGATGATGGCGGAAGGCCCGAGGTGCAGCCCCCATTTGTGCTGGTGGTATTGGTTGCCGCGCATTTCGGTGCCGTAGGCATAGCCGTTAAAGAGCATGCCGTTGGTGGTTTGGTCCATCACGTTGCAGCTGAAGAGGCCGGCCTCGCCCATGTTGTTGTAGATGGCGGTTTGGCGGTTGTTGATGTAGTTGTTGGCCGCCCCGTTGACGTGGTTGCAGCTCACCTCAAAGTCCGTGCAGCCATTGGTCAGGATGCCGTAGGAATTCAGGGCATTGCTGGCCATGTACAGGTAGTTCTCCGCCACTAACCACCGGTTGGCGGCTCGCATGTATATACCGGTGTACGCACTGAGGTTCGCCGCAAAATGGATGGTGTTGTTCAGGATCCGCGAGTCCTCGGAGGGCACGTTGCCCTCGTTCACCAGGATGGCGGAACACTTGGTGGGCGGGGCGCCGTTGGGCACGTCGCCGAAGGTGATGTCGTTGTTCTGCACCAACACCTGGAACGCCCCCTCATTGAAGAGCAGGTCGATGCCGTCGTAGTGGGCCTCTATCCGGTTTTCCAACAGGGAGACATAGCGGTGGCCGCTTTTCTCAACGTGGTAGCCCACGTCCACGTCCTGCATGTAGTTCTGCTCGCTGTACACGGTCATGTACTCGGTGTAGAGACCCCACTTGCAGTTCCTGAAGTTCACCGTGCCAATGCCATAACCCTGTTGGTTCAGCTTGAAGTCGCCGTGGTCGCCGAGGGCGTAAATGGCCGAACCGTTGCCCTCGTAAGCATAAGCCGGGTCAGGCTGTATGGCATTCATCGTGAAGCCAGAGACCTCCAGGTTGCTGCGGTGGCCAACGATGCCGTTGCTCATGTTGTCGATGATGTTTCCGCCGCCGGTGAGGCTCAGGAATGCCGTTTGGCGGGCATCCACTGCCGCGTAGCCCACATTGCCCACGGGTGTGGTTTGGCCGGGGTAGGGCGCGGCCAACGTGCCGGTACTGGTGAACAGGTTGCCTGCCATGGACACCAGTACATCGCTGTAATTGAAGGCATCATCGGGGTCGGCCGGCACAAAAAGGGCGGTCCGGTCGTCGATGAACTGATTCTCGCCCAGCCTCACGGTGGCCCCGTTCAAGGCGGTCACCACGTTTTCCGCATCGCGCACCGTGCAACCGCTAAGGTGTACGTAGCTGCCTTCGCTGGCGGTTATGGATTTCCACATCACTTCCGTGCAGCTTCCCACCGTACACCCCCCCATCCTGAGGGCACCACCGGGCAGCACAATGATCTCCGCGCCGGGTTCCATGTACACCGTGCAGTTGGTGATGGTGAGTTGACCGTCTATGAGGAACTGGCCCAGGATGTCCATGGTGGTGTTGGAGATCTCGGTACCGTAGGTGGTGCTGACTGCACCATCGGGAATGTACAGGTCGGCCGGGCAGCAGGGGGAGGTATCCGCCACATTAAAGGTTTGTTGGGCGGAACACCCATTGGCATCTTGGATAAATACGGTGTAGGATCCTTCTTGCAAACCGGAAATGTCTTCCGAGGTAGCCCCATTGGACCAACTGAACGAATAGGGCCCAACTCCTCCACTTGGCGTGATATCAATGGCACCTAAGTTGCCGGAAGTGCAGGCTGCATCGGCGATCACGGGGTCGGTCTGGATCACTGTATTGCCCACCATCACATCGTTTACCTGCGTGCAGCCAACTGCATCGGTAACGTTAACAGTGTATGTTCCGCTTACCAACCCAAGGAGATCCTCTTCTGAGGAAGTGAAACCATTCGGCCCGGACCACAGGAACGTGAAAGGGCCGGTGCCCCCGCTGGCAGTCAGGTTGATCGATCCGCTCGTGCCCGAATTGCACGTCGGGATGGAAGTGGCGCCCAGTGTGATGGCCGGGTTGATACCCACGATATAGTCAGCGGATGCCTGGCACCCTACTACTGCATCGGTAACGGTGACCGTGTACGTCCCTGCAGCCAGACCGGAGGGATCTTCTGTTGTGCTCGAGTAGCCCCCAGGCCCTTCCCATTGAAAGGTGTACCAGCCGCTGCCGCCACCCGGCGTGAGATCGATGGATCCGCTCATGCTGCATGTCGGGGTCGATACTGCGCTCAACGTTATGGCCGGATTGGTCCCCACGGTGCAGGTGGTTGTAACCTTGCACGATCCCGGAGGAGCGGAGGTTACCGTGACCATATAGGTTCCTGCGGCCAGACCTGTGGGATCTTCAATTGTGGATGTAAAACCACCAGGTCCGGTCCATTCGTAACTGAAGGGCGGGATACTTCCACTTACGGCAAGCTCTACTGAACCATTGGCATCTGTACCACATGTCGGGTAGGGAGTCGTGTACAATGTCGGGGAGGGCAGGTCATCAATTTCAAACCAGCCTACGATTCCACACCCGGCATAGGTGCCTGTGAGCATGTAGGAATACAGCCCAGGCCAGAGATCGGTGATATCTTCGCTTGTACTGGTGAACCCTCCGGGTCCGGACCACTCGAACGAATAATCGCCAGGAGGTCCTGTGACTGTAAGGTCGATCGAGCCGTTCTGTGAACCGTCACACGTGTACATGTTTACACCGGTAATATCTATTGGCTGGATATTGGGCATTTCAAAGGAAGCCGTTGCGGAGCACTGCAACCCTCCTTGGTCTTGCACCGTGACGGAATAGGTCTGTCCTGGCGTTGCATCCGGGAATTGGTATGTCGTAGCCCCGTTGGACCAGCTATAGGTGTAGGCTCCCGTGCCACCAGTTGCAAATACACTTAACGTGGAACTGCATGGCGTCGAGCTCCAAAGATCAAGTTCCAAGGCCGGGCCGGGAGGCACCTCAATGACTTGCCACGCCATACAACCAACGGCATCCGTCACAGCGCACACATAGCTTCCGGAACCAACATCGATCAGACCTTCGGCGTTTGGGCTATTGCTCCCAATGTCCCCTTGCCAAAAGAAGGATAGTGGCTGGTAGTTGCCGGTTGCGGTTACGCTCACATCCGTGCCGTTGCAGTCCTGAACTAATGCATGGTCAACAATTTGAGGTTGATCGCCCGGGTCGACCGGAGGGACGGTGAAGATCCCCGTGGCCGTGCAACCCAAAGTGATATCCGTTACCTCAACGGTATAGGCATAGCCTACATGCAAATTGGAGACGTCCTCTGTGGTCGGACCATAACCATAATCCCAGTTGAACGTGAACGGTCCGTTCGTTCCGGTAACTGTAAGATCGATCGCCCCGAAGTCGGTACAGGTGGGTGTCGTGGATGCCGAGAGCGATAGCGCCTGTGCGCCGTTCAACAATGAAAATCCGGGGATCTCCGTGCAGCCTATGGCATCCGTAACTATGCACCAATAGTTACCTGCTTCCAAGTCCGTCACATCCTCCGTTATGGCAGATAATCCGTTCGATCCACCCCATTCATAAGTATACGGTGGTGTTCCTCCGCTCACTATCAAGTCGATCAAGCCATTGTGCCCACCGGAACAGGGAGATGTGAGGTTTCCTGAGGCGGCCAAGGTACTTGCCGTTCCGGGCACGGTGAATACTGCGGATGTTGTGCATCCCGTGGCATCCGTTACGACCACGTAATGACTACCTGCGAATAGGCCGGTCGGATCCTCTTCCGTGCTTTGTGATGGGGACCATAAATAACTGTACGGCGCCACTCCGCCGGTCACCGTGAGGTCTATCGCGCCCCCGGCACCGCAGGAGGGGGTGGCCGTGACTGTGGCGCTCAATTCCATTATCGGCGCTGTTGGAATGAAAATATTCGCCAGCGCTCCTGTGCAACCCGAAGCATCGGTGATCACCACAGAGTAGAACCCACTCTCCGCCCCTTGTATATCCTCAGTCGTTTCGCCTTGTGACCAAACGAAACTATAGGGTGCAGTGCCACCTGATGGAGTGAGGTCGATCTCCCCTACCTCGCATTGCCAACCGCTTGTCGAAACGGTGGTTGTACCGGTGATCTCGGGAAGGCTGGTGATCGTAAAATTCATGTCCAATGAACATCCACCGGGCTGATTGTCATAAACATAGAGATCATAAGACCCTGCACCCAAACCATCAATGTCCTCAGTGGTGGCGAATAATGTGTTGTCGCTGTCATACCATTGGAATCCAGGATCAACGAAACCAGGAGGAAGTGTGATGTCTATTGCGCCACTTGGCGGGCCGGAGCAAGGTGTACTGGTGATCACGGCCGGTATACCCACATTTACATCAAGGACGCTGTAATTTCCGAGCTGATCATAGACGGCAACGGAAATGGGTTGTCCACCTATAGGTAACACAATGTCTTCCTGGTTGGAGAAAATGGTCTGCCCATTGGACCAGGCGTATTGATAGGGTGGCATTCCTCCGGTCACCGTCAAGTCAACCGCGAATCCGACTTGGCATTGCAAGGTGGATGTGTAGGAGAGTGAAAGCGGAGGACCGCCTGACGACTGAGGCATGGCAATGGGCATGCCCCGTGGGATCTGTGCAATTGTACGGTCCGCTCCGCACAGCAAGAGCGCGGTCAATATCAGATGCAGGATGAGCCCCCCCCCCCCGGAGTGAGGAAAATGCGTTGAACAACGAACGTCCACTACGCAGTGAAGGCACAATGGAAAGGCAGGCGGCAAGCGTGTACTTCATGGTGGAACGATGTGTTGGTTGACCGTTAAGGGATGTGAATGTATAGACAATTTTTTGGGATGTCCAAATTTTTGATTATCGCTCGCGCAAGGTCTCGCGCAGCGGACCTTGACGCGGGAAGATTCCCTCCTCCAAGGTCCCCTTCGGGAGACCTCAATGTCTTAAAGGGAACACTGAGATGCCCTGTTCGTGCAGCAGGCTTCCAGCCTGCGATTTCGTCGCACCACAGGCTGGAAGCCTGTGCCACATAAACGCTCCCAAACCCCTTAACTTAATGATATTGCGGGAGACCTTGAGGGAGCAACGAAGAACGGCCCCGGTTGCCCGGAGCCGTTTCCTTGCTTTGTCTGTCTGGGCTTACGCCAGCGCGTGGCGCTTGAAACCCGTCACCTTCAGGTCCTTGTCGGCC
>JAFDZY010000307.1 GCA_018266685.1 Bacteroidota bacterium | reverse complement strand
TGGGCAAGAAGAAGCGCCGCAAGGGCTACCAAAAGCTCAATGGCCACCGCCAATACCTCACCGAACTTTGGGTGGAGGCCATCCTTGGCAAGGGCGAAAAGTTCGATGCCAGCAAAAGCACGGCCCCCGCAGTGAAGGCGTATGTGGCACCGGTGAAGAAGACGCGCGCCGCTGAAGCCACCGAGGCACCCGCGAAGAAGGCACCCGTGAAGAAGGCCGCCGCCAAGAAAGCAGCACCGGCCAAGGCAAAGGCTGCCCCGAAGAAGGCTGCAGCGAAAAAGGCTGCCCCTAAAAAGGACGACAAGAAGTAATCCCACAGGCCCGGAACACGGTTCCGGGCCAAGAAAGACCCCGATAAGCAATGGCACACAAGAAAGGTGAAGGCAGTACACAGAACGGCCGCGAGTCGCACTCGAAGCGCCTCGGCGTGAAGATCTTCGGCGGCAGCGCCGCCATCGCCGGCAACATCATCGTTCGCCAGCGCGGCACCAAGTACCACCCCGGCAAGAACGTCGGCATTGGTGTGGACCACACCCTATACGCCCTCGTGGACGGCACCGTGGAGTTCCGCCGCAAGCGCGACGACAAGAACTACGTGAGCGTGGTTCCTTCCGCCAACTGAGCGGCTGGAATCTTCCTCTTCGTCATCGCAAAGCCTCCGGTTTCCGGGGGCTTTGTTGTTTCCGGAAGGCTGGGCGGCCTCAACGGCTTTTCAGCAGTACATCGGCTTGCTGGGCATAGAAACCGCCCTGTGCGGCAATTCGGTCCAACGCGGGCAGGGCTGCTTCAAGGCCTTCCAATTGCACGGTGCATAGCGCGGCATACCACCGGCCTTCTTCGGCAAAACTGTCCACAGTATTGGCGGAGGCGGCATTGAACCAGTGCCGGGCACGGAGGTACAGCCCGGACCGGTAGCAGGCCAAGCCCGCGTAGAATTGTGCGTTCACATCGCCGGGGTATTGGTCCAACACCCGGTACAGGCCGTCCAGCGCGGTGCGGTTGTCGCCCCGCGCCAAGGCCGCCGTCACGCCGTCCATGAAATCCAAGTAGCGGCGGTTGCCCACGAACGGGTCATTCGGTGCGGGCTTGCCTGCATCCACGTCAGCCGAAAGTCCAGGTGATTGCAACCGGGGTGGTCGCAGGGCGGCGAGGTCTTCCGGACGTACCAGCTTCAGGTCGTGCAAAAAGACCAACTGCCGGGATGCCGTGGCCAGCGCGGCCGCATGCGGATTGCCCGCCGGTTGTTGTGTACGTTCCATGGCCGGTTGCTTTGCGGGCATCCGCGCCACGCTGTTGCGCTCCGCTGCGGGCGGCGCGGCTGTATCTTGCTGGAAGTGCTCCGCTGCGGTGGCCGTTCTTGCCGGAAGTTGTTCCTGGGGAACTGCGGCAAGTTCCGCATGCACCACTTGGAGGGTGCTCTCCACGGCTGCAGGCTCGGGGGCGGACAGGGCTTCCCGTTCGTTGGCCGCAGCGGTAGCGTGCAGTGTTCCGCGTCCATCCGTCCGCAAGAGGATCCAAAGCGCGGCGCCTCCGGCCATGGCGGCCAACGCGATCGGCACAAACCGCCAACGCAGGCCCATGCCGGGCGGACGTTGCGGCAGTTGCCGCAGCCCATCCAACGCTGTTGGCTGGCGCAGCCCTTCCAACGCTTCACCCACCAGGGGATCTTCTTCCGCGCAGCGTTCCAACGCATGGCGTTCGGCCTCGGTCAATCCGCCTTGGGCATACGCTTCCAAGTGCATGCGGTCCGGCATTGCACCGGGCTTGATGGGATCAGTGGTTGCGGCCATGGGGGTCAAGCATGTTGCGCAGGTTTCGCCTGCCGTTTTGAAGATGGCTGCGCACTTGCTCCCCGGTGAAGCCGGTGCGCGCGGCCACTTGGCGGTAGCTCTGCCGTTCCAGGTGGAAAAGCCGGATGCATTGCTGCTGCGCTTCCGGCAAGCGGCCAATGGCGGCTTCCAAGGCCTGCAGGGACCCTTCGTCCAAGGCGTCCGTTTCCTGCAGCTCGGCAGGTATCCGCTGTGGGTCCAGCACCGCATGCGGATCATGCTTCCTCAACACCATCAGGCAGCGGTTGCGTACCACGGTGTGTATCCACGGCCGGAATGCCTTCACCTCATGCCTGCCTGAAAGTGCGGGCAGGTCCGCAAAGAGTTCCATCACCAGGTCCTTCGCCTGTTCGGGGTTTTTCAAGTATTTCATCGCCACGCCAAAGAGCAAGTGCGCGTACCGGTCCCACAGCAAGCCCGCCGCGGACCTGTCGCCGGCACGCAGACTGGCGGCCAGCGCTTCATCGCTGGGCTGCTGGGTGGGTATGCGGCGCAGGAACATCGTTTAGATCGGTCAACCATGAATCAACAAAAACTTTGGGCGATCGGCAACCGGTGCTTGGCGATTGGTAGGTGGTGAGCTGTGATTGGTGCATGGTGATTGGTGAATGGGGGCCTATGTCCCACGCCCTACGCCCTAACAACTGACAACGAACAACTCAATCCCCCTTACCTGTCCCCATTCCGCTGCTGATACAGCTCAAAGTAGCTCTTCGTCTCAATGGCCACCACCCCGCCGGTAACATCGCCATATTTGGCAGGCAGGCCGCCTGTGTACACGCTCACCCGGCTGATGGCATCGGGCGGCACGCCGGGATTTGCACCGGTCACCTTCACGCCGTC
>JAFDZY010000306.1 GCA_018266685.1 Bacteroidota bacterium | reverse complement strand
TCTCCCGCATCACTGCCTTCAGCCAGCGCAGCAGGAAGAACAGCATCAGCGCTGCGGCCAACGCCAGGCAGAAATTCATCAGGAAGAACCAGGATTTGTGCCCGAACGTTTCCCAAAGGCCGCTCAACATGCCGCTCAGCTTGTTGCCCACCGAGGTGCTCAGGAAGAAGCCGCCCATCATCAAGGCTGTGATTCGCGGGGGGCTCAGCTTGCTCACCAAGGAAAGGCCCATGGGGCTCAGGCAAAGCTCACCCACCGTGATCACGCCGTAGCTGGCGATCAGCCACCAGCTGCTAGCCTTTGTCTCCAAGTTGTTGGTGGCCAGCACGGCACCCACCATCACCAACGCAGAAAGTGCGGTGATCACTAAGCCGATCGCGATCTTGGTGGGGGTGGCCGGTTCCTTTCTTCGGCTTCGCATCCAACCCCAGAAGCCTACTACAATGGGCGTGAGCAGCACCACCCAGAACGGGTTGATGCTTTGGTAGAGCTGGGTGGAATACAGTTTCAGGCTGTGTCCTTCTGCAGGGACTTGTCCGGGCGGCAAAGTGGCGAAGTATTGTGCGCTGTTGGCATCGGTGTTCATGCCTTCGTTCGTCACTGTTTCCGCCATGTTCAGCTTGTCCGCGAGCTTGCTCACCGCTCCGGGCATTTCACGGTCCGTATGGTCCTTGGCCCATACGGTGAGGGCATCGCCGTTCTGGTGGAACACGGCCCAGAAGATCACCAGGCAGCCAAACACGGCCAGCAATGCGCCGATGGGCCGTTTGTCCTCGGTGTTGGCCTTTGCATAGAGGTAAATGAAGAAGGCCACCACGGGGATACAGCCGAAGATGAAGGCGTCGTTGGTGTCGGTGCCCAAAAGATTGCCCGGAATCAGGTAGCCCAGCAGGCCAAATATGAACATCGGGACCAGCGTGCTCAGCAGGATCCTGCCCGTGCCCATGTCACCGGGCTGCATCGGCTTGATCACATCCGCGTGCTTCACCCAACGGCCACCGCTTGCAAAGATCACTACCCCGATGAGCATGCCCACCCCGGCGGCAGCAAAGGCGTATCCCCAGCCGTAATTGATCTGCATGTACGCCGCCACGAAGTTGCAAACGAAGGCACCGATGTTGATGCCCATGTAGAAGATGTTGAAGCCAGCGTCCTTGTTATCGCGGTAACGGTCGTCGTTGTACAAATTGCCCACCAGGGTGCTGATGTTGGGCTTGAACAGGCCGTTGCCCAGGATGATCAGCAGCAGACCGGTATAAAAGGCCATGACATCATGGATGGCCAGGGTCAGGTAGCCTGCGGCCATCAACAGCCCGCCCATCAATATGCTCCTGCGGAACCCCAGGATCCGGTCAGCCAGCAGGCCGCCCAAGAAGGGCGTGAGGTACACCAGGCCAAGGTAGGTGCCGTAGATGTCGCTTTTCTTGAGCGCACTGAAGCCCATGCCGCCGTTCTCCCAGCCGTCCAGCATGTACAGGCTGAAGATGCCGAGCATGAGGTAGTAGCCGAAGCGTTCCCACATCTCGGTGAAAAACAGTACGTAGAGCCCCTTGGGGTGCTTGGCCGTGGAGGTGGAGTTGGTCATGGTCGATCAATGTGTTGGTCGATCAAATGATCAGCATGGAACAACCGGCTTCGGAAGCCATGAAGCCGGAAAACAACGGATGAAAGCTATGAGATCGGCGGTCAGTTCACGCCGTGCATGCGCTTTTGCAACCAACGGTGGATCGCAACCAGGAGGATCGCTGCACCGCCGCTCAATGCAATGAACACAATGAAGAAATGGAAGAGGTTGTCGATGGTGAAGCCCATGAACGTGGGGAAGGGCTTTGCCGGTTCGGCAGCAGCCTCTCCAGCACCGGGAGGAATCAGGGCACTGAGCGTACCGGCAAATTTGTTGGCGGCCGCGTTGGCCAGGAACCACGTGCCCATCAACAGGGAGGAGAGGCGCAAGGGGGCGAGCTTGCTCACCATGCTCAGGCCGATGGGCGACAGGCAGAGCTCGCCCATGGTGTGCAGACCGTACAGGGTGATCAGCCACCACATACTGATTTTGGTCGAAGGTGCCACGCCATGCACACCGAAGGCGATCACCACGTAGCCGATGGCCAGCAGAGCGAGGCCCATGGCCATTTTCAATGGGGATGAAGGCTCCCAGCCACGTTTGCCCAGCCAACCCCACAGCATGCTGAACAGTGGTGCCAAGAGAATGATGAAGATGGGGTTGACGCTTTGGAAATAGGAGGCGGGCATTTCCCAGCCGCCAATGTGCCGCTCGGTTTGCTGGTCGGCGAAGAGCGTTAAAGAGGCACCCGCCTGCTCAAAACATGACCAAAAGAAGATTACGAAGAAGGCCAGGATGAAGATCACGCTGATCCGCTGCTTTTCATCTTTTACCAAGCTCTTATCGCTGAAGATGATGATGGGCATGGCGATCATGGCACCGTAGATCAGGTACCCGACGAGGTCCAGTTCGGATTTGAACCAGGTCCTGAAGTTCATCAGAACGTAGATCAGTGCAATACTTCCCAGGATGGAGATGATGGTCTTGCCGTCCATCTTTTGCCTGGGCATGCCGATGGCACCGCCTTGTGCATCCACCAGGTATTTGCCCTTGAGCAGTTCAAAGGTGAGGGTGCCCAGCACCATGCCGATGCCGGCGGCGAGGAAACCCCATTTAAAGTCGAAGATGTCGCCGGTATCACCGAGCGTGCCGCAGACCAAAGGGGAGAACAATGCACCGAGGTTGATCCCCATGTAAAAGATGGTGAATGCACCGTCAATGCGGCGGTCGTTGGCCGGGTAAAGCTGGCCCACCATGGTGCTGATGTTGGGCTTGAAGAAGCCATTGCCGATGATCAGCAATGTGAGGCCGGCCCACATGGCGCTGATCGCGGAAGTGCTTTGCATCCCTTCCGTGACGAAGCTTGCGCTGAAGAACAGCATGAACTGGCCAATTGCCATCAAAATGCCGCCCACCAAAATGCTCCTTCTATTCCCCCAGAACCGGTCGCTGATGTAGCCGCCCAGCAAGGGGGTGAGGTAGACCAGCCCGGTGAAGCTGCCGTACACGTTGGAGGCCCGCGCACTGTCCATCAGCAGCGCCTTGGTCATGAACAGGATGAAGATGGCCCGCATCCCGTAGTAGCTGAAGCGCTCCCACATCTCGGTGAAGAAGAGCAGGTACAGGCCTTTGGGATGGCCTTTGGTGGCAGCAGTGGCTGGTTCCATGGGTGGTTGGCTGGTGGTTACCGGTGGCTTTTTCGGTGCGGCAAGGTAGAGGATTCGCCAATTCGCCATTTGGCCAATTGGCAAATTGGCCAATTGAACTTCAGAGCTTCTCCAGCAAAAAGTCGGTCATCAGGGTAAACAGGTGCAGGCGCGTGGTGCCGCCGTAGATGCCATGGTTCTTGTCGGGGTATACCATCTCGGCGAACTGTTTGTTGGCCTTTACCAGGGCCGTGGTCATTTCCGCACTGTTCTGGAAGTGCACGTTGTCATCCGCCAGGCCGTGCACCAGCAGGAAATTTCCCTTTAGCAGGTCCACATGGTTGATCGGGCTGTTGTCGTCATAGCCCTTCGCATTGTCTTTCGGAAGGCCCATGTAGCGCTCCGTGTAAATGCTGTCATAATAGCGCCAGTTGGTTACCGGGGCCACGGCGATGGCGGCCTTGAAGGTGTCCGTGCCCTTGGTGATGCACAGCGAGCTCATGTAGCCGCCGTAGCTCCAACCTTGGATGCCGATGCGGCTGCCGTCCACGTACGGTAAATGGGCCAACCATTGCGCCGCACCGATCTGGTCCTCTGTTTCATACTTGCCCAATTGGCCGTAGGTCACATGGCGGAAATCGCGACCGCGGTGGCCCGTGCCGCGCCCGTCCGCACACACCACGATGTAGCCCTTTTGTGCGAGCAGTTGGTGCCAGAGGAAATCGCGGCCGCCCCACTGGTCCAGCACGGAGTTGCTGTTGGGGCCGCTGTATTGGGTCATGAACACCGGGTATTTCTTGGAGGGGTCAAAGCCCGGCGGTTTGATCATCCAGGCATTGAGCACCTGTCCTCCCGGCGTGGCAATGGTGATGAATTCCTTGGGCTGCAGGTTGTACTCTTTCAAGGTGGTGCGCAGGCGGCTGTTGTCCTTCAAGGTCTTTACCAGTTTGCCGGTGCCGTCATGCAGGGTGGTTGTCCCGGGGTCGTTGGCCGTGCTTCGCGTGTTGATGAAGTATTTGAAGCCCATGCTGAAGTCTGCGTCGTTCACCCCACCGGCGGGGCTTAGCTGTTTCAACCCCTTGCCGTCCATGCCCACCGACCACACCTCCTGTTGGGCGGGGCCCAGTTTGCTTGCTGTAAAGAAGACGCGCTTGGATTTTTCGTCCACGCCGCTTACTCCTGCTACATCGTAGTTGCCCGAGGTGAGCACCCGTTGCACCTGGCCATCCGCACTGTTCCATACAATGTGGTTCCACCCATCCTGTTCATTGGTGAGCACGAAACTGCCGTCCTTCAAAAAAGTCAGGTCATCCGTGACCTCGATGTAGGTGGGGCTGGTCTCCTTGTAAATGAGTTTCAAGCTGGCGTCACTGGCCGTTGCGGCATCACAGGTGTAGATGAGCTTTTCGTTCTGCAACCGGTTCATGCGCATGAACCAAAGGGTATTGGCGTTCGTGAACCCGAAGCGGGGCAGGTAGATGTCCGTTTCCGCAGTTCCCAATGGCACCGTTGCAGTGCCATTGGTGGCAAGGTTGTACACGTGCAGGCTTACCTTGCTGTTTGCTTCACCCGCCTTGGGGTATTTGAAGCTGTACTCACTGGGGTACAGTTGGCCGCGGAAATAGGTGAGGTCGTATTCCTTCACCGCGCTTTCGTCGCTGCGCAAATACAGGATTTTTGTCCCGTCCGGGCTCCAGGCATAGCCTTGCGTGAACTCGAACTCCTCCTCGTACACCCAGTCCGGGGCGCCGTTGATCACTTTGTTCCATTCACCGTCCGTGGTGATGGCGGTTTCCTTCATAGTGGCGAGGTCCACCACGAACAAGTTGTTGTTGCGCATGAAGGCGGCATGCGTGCCGTCCGGGCTGAACGTGGCCACGCGCTGCTTGTCCTTGCCGGTGTCGCTGAGCGGCTTCACGGTCTTGTTGGCCCGGAAGTACACGTAGTTGTATGCGTAATAACTGTGGCGGTACAGGGGTTCCATGGCGGTGCGCACCATTACCTTCTGCTCGTCGCCGCTGAACTCGTAGTCATCCATTTCCAACGGGGTTTCGCTGCCCGCCGGTACCAGGTCACTGCTTTTGAGCACAGTGCCCGTAGGCTTGCCGCTCCGGTACTCATAGATGTTCACGGCAGCCTCGCCTCCGTCGTCGTCCACGGCAGTATAGTGCTGGCCGTCCTGCATGCTGAGCAAGCCCTGCATGCGGTCGCTGCTGAAGGTGTTGCTGTACCAAATGGCCTCGTTGGTGAGGACTTTTTGGGCGTGGAGGGCGGGCGCGATCAGCCCTGCCAACAAGGCGGCGTGCAGTAGTTTTCCCATCGGGGCCAAAGTAAGGGCGATGCAGGCAATGCTCGCCGCGCGCCGGGGTTCCCTTCAGGGCTATCGCCTCTTAATCTGGGCCTGGCGGCGCTTATCCACGACTTGGGCGAACCACGGATCCACACCGATGGACACGGATCGCGAGCCTCTCCAGGTTTCGGACGCAAAGCCGTGGCCCACTTCCTGCATCGCGCATTGATCCGTGTTCATCCGTGGTTAAGAATTCGGGAAAGTCGCGACCGCAGGGCGCGCAAGAGGCGATAGCCCTGGGGTTCCCTTAGTGCCTGCCCCTTTTTAATGCAGGCGCTGTTTTGGAGGCATCCCGCAGGTCTTGCCGTTGTTTCTCCACGGGGCCGGGCGCAGGCGGGAACCGTTCCGCGGAATAGCGTGCAATGGAACCGTCCGGGAGCACTTCATCTGCCCGGTTGGCCACAACGGTGTAAGCGAACGGGATGTTGGACGTACCTCCTGAAAGCTCCACTACATCAAAACCTTCACCGGTTTTGTTGGTGACATAAACCCCGTTGCATTCACCTTCCACTTGTATGAACACCCGCAACGGATGGCTGGCATCCACAAGGATGTTCTGTGTAAGGATGGGGTCCAGCGTTATCCGGGCACGCCCGTCCTTCAACCGGCCCGTGCCATAGTCCTGGAACAAATTCTCGGGTGCTTCAGGGCAGGAAAGGGCCACCCGGTTGCCTTCCATGTCGCGCACAATGGTATTTACCGTGCCGGGCCCGATGATCTTGCGAAGGCCCCCGGCCCCGCCTGTTTCACGCACGCCCACGTAGGACCAGGTTTGGGCGACGCCCAAGGCGTTCTGTACTTCGAAATATCCGCCTGCCGAGCCATTGGCCCCGTTGGTGGCGCTGTTGTTGGCAGGATTGGTGTTCACCACGGAAGTTGCAAAGCCCACTACCCCGTACTGTTTTCCCGTGCCCACCACGCCAGCGCCGCTGATGGGTGTGTAGATGGTTGCACTGTTGTTGCCTGCGCCTACCAATCCGCAGCCGCTCGCCGAGGTTTGTGCGATCCCCAATCCACCAACCCCAGTACCGGTAAACGAGGCACCACTTCCGTTCAAGAGGTACACGCCCGCAAGGTTGTTCCCTGCCAGTATCGCGCCGGTGCCCGTGGTGCTAAGGTTTCTGGCCCGCACCCCAATTCCGGAAGCGTTGTTGGCAATGCCGAACACCCCAATGGGTTGCATGCCGGTGGTGGTGCTGGTGGATGTTCCCACCACACCGTAGGCCAAGTCTCCGGAAACCTGCCCAAGTACGCCGGTACCAAGGGAAGAAGCGGCTTCGCCCAGCACGCCCGTTAGGTCCCCTGTGGTGCCAGTGGACGTGGAAGCGCCGTACACGCCCACGCCCGTGCCCGCGTAGCCATTGATGGCGTAATCGCCCAGACCATTGATCGCGCCGGTAGTGCCCGTGCCGTAAACGGAGAACACATCCCCGGCCGTGGCGGTGGCATGGTTCAGCACCACCGGCCCGCCCGCCAGGACCCGCATGCGCTCATTGGCCGCGGCGGTACCACCGGTTTTCACCACAAAGTCGTTCGCGTCATTGGTGCCGATAAAGTTGGCGGTGGGCGTGGTGCCGTAGTTGCCCGTGGTGGCCCAGCCATCCTTCCCGTTGAACATGCGCAGCCATTCCGCGCCGCTCCAGTAGTAGAAGCCGGGCAGTACGTTGTTTGGTGCGGTGCCCGCCGTGGCCGTGTTGAACACCACCAACGACGTAGCCGGGGACACCACCGGGGCTGCGGTGTTGCGTGCGGTAAGCGCAATGCGGGGGATCAGCAGCCCGCGCTTGGCTGCTGCGGGGAGCGCAGCAGCGTCAATGTCCAACAGGGCTGAGGCATCGGGTGTTGCGCCATTCACATTGATGCCAATGTTCTGGGCAAAAGCTCCTTGGCAGATCGTTGTCAAGGCCAGTGAAACCAGGATCCTGTTCTTCATTTTCTGGACAAATTGGTTGAACCCCGCCAGCATTTGCAATGTAGGCTGAATTTACCCGGGAAGTATGCGTGCCGATCAATTTGAATGAACAATTTTACGAATGGGAGGATGAAGGGGTACCGTACCGACCTTTGCGTACATGCAGGCCACACGTACCACGGGTTTTATCGCCCTTCCGGTCAAGTTTCTGCGGGAACTCCATGAAGCACTTCCGGCCGATGCCGTGTTAACAAGCGCGGAGGACCTGCTGCGCTACGGGAGCGACGAAACCGAGAACCTGAGCTTCCCCCCGCAGGTGGTGGTGCGCCCGCGCACTACCGATGAAGTGGCGCGTACCGTACGTCTATGCTTCAACCACGCGATCCCTGTAACGCCCATTGGCGCCCGGACCGGCCTGAGTGGAGGAGCGTTGAGCATCAAAGGCGGGGTGGGCTTGGCATTGGACCGCATGAACGCGATCACGGAGATCGATGAGCGCAATTTGCAGGTGACGGTGGAACCCGGAGTGATCACGCAAGTGCTCCAGGAGGCCGTTGCCGCCAAAGGCCTTTACTACCCGCCGGACCCAGGCAGCCGCGGCAGTTGCACCATTGGCGGAAACCTGGCGGAGAACGCAGGCGGGCCGAGGGCGGTGAAGTACGGCGTAACGCGTGATTTTGTGCTCAACCTGCAAGTGGTGCTGCCCAATGGCGATGTGATCTGGACCGGGGCGAACACATTGAAAAATGCCACCGGGTATGACCTCACCCGGCTGATCGTAGGCAGTGAAGGCACGCTGGGCGTGATCACCAAAGCGGTGCTGCGCCTGGTGCCTTTGCCTAAGGAAACCCGCCTGATGCTGGTGCCGTTCCGCGATGAACGCAAGGCCTGCGAAGCCGTGGCCGCCGTGTTCCGCGCGGGCATCACGCCCAGTGCCATGGAATTCATGGAGCGCGATGCCATCGATTGGACCTTGCGCTTTGTGGAAGGCGTGAACGTGGCCATTGCGGACGATACCCGGGCACACCTGCTGGTGGAGGTGGACGGTAACCACGCCGATGCATTGATGCGGGACTGCGAGGCCATCATGGAAGTGATGGAACACTTCGAGTGCCAAGAGGTGCTTTTTGCCGAAACGCCGGCCGAGAAGGATGCGTTGTGGAAGATGCGCCGCCGCGTGGGTGAAGCAGTGAAAAGCAACAGCATATACAAGGAGGAGGATACCGTGGTGCCGCGCTATGCTTTGCCCGACCTGTTGGCGAAAGTGAAGGAAGTGGGCGGCCGGCACGGGTTCCGCAGCGTGTGCTACGGACATGCCGGAGACGGGAACCTGCACGTGAACATCATCAAGGGCGACATGCCCGATGCGAAGTGGCAGGATGAATTGCCCGTGGCCATCCGGGAGATCTTTGAATATACCGTGTCCGTTGGCGGCACCTTGAGCGGGGAACATGGCATCGGCCTGGTGCAGCGTCCCTACATGGACATTGCTTTCAATTCCGTGCAGATCGCCATCATGCGCGGCATCAAGAAGGTGTTCGACCCGCAAGGAATCATGAACCCCGGAAAAGTGCTGCCTTAAAGGCTTTGGGCCAGGCAAGCCAGCCCTGCCTGGCTACTTGCGGGCATGGTCCACTCGGTTTACCAAACGGCCGCTTGCATCCCAATAGCGCCATGTACCGGTTGCCGTCCCTGCTGTGTATGTGCCTTGCCTGTTTACGCGGCCATTGCCATAGAACCACGTCCATTGCCCCGATCGTTCACCTTCATGAAATTGCCCCATCGTGAGGGCCACCGACGTGCTGTCCACTTTGTACCACTCCAAGTAAGGCCCTTCCGGCGTGCCCCGGTGGTACCACGTGATCTGCCGCGGAGAACCATCCGCAAAGAAGCGGTAGAGCTCGCCGTCCGGTACCCCTTCCCGGAAGCGTTCAATGCGCAGTAGCTTGCCATTGGGCGCCCAATAGGCCTGCAGACCGTTCTTTTTTCCGCGGTCAAACTGCACCATGGCAAGGGTGTCTCCTTTCTTGTCCACGGTGGTCCAAATGCCATTTCTGCTGTCATGAAAATAGGAACCGGTGGTGGTGGGCGTCCCATCAGCCCCGAAGAACTGCACAGGTCCGTCCTTCTCCGCTCCGGTGCGTGTGACTTTGGCACGAATTGTTCCTGCACGATCCGTCACCACCTGCACATCCGGTGTTGTCCTGCATGCTGTGAGCAGTACGGCCACGGCCAACCATGCTTTCATGCATGTGGCATGTATTTCAAGGCCAAGCCACACCTTCGGCGGCTTGCAACGTGTGCCTTCAACAGTCATGTGCTGGCCCACGGATCTCCATGGGCCGTGAATGTAGCGATCGGGCTCCGTTTTTTGGCCCTCGGCTCCGCTCAGCCCGGGCTCTTGTATTGAACGCCACAATAGATTGACCTGGGCTGAGCGGAGCCGAAGCCCCCCTTCCCAAGCGCTCAAAAGAGTGCCCTGCAAGATGCTCGAACTTCAACTGGTTTGATGCGCTTGACCTGCTCAAGGAACCACGGTCACATGCCCGTTAACGTTGTGCTTGTCACCCTTGATGGCATCGTACATCTTCGCCCGGTAGGCGTACACGCCCAAGGGTACAAGCGCTCCTCCTGCCTTTCCGTCCCACTCCTGGAATGGATCGGTGGAGGAGAAGACCACACGTCCCCAGCGGTCATAGATCTCCAGTTCATACCGGTCGATGTCAACCACGTTATTGATCGGCCGCCAAGTATCATTGATGCCGTCGCCGTTCGGAGTGAACGCATTCGGACCGTAATAGGCATAATCCTGGGGCTCCAAGTGCGCAATGATGGTGTCCGGAAAGAAGATCGTGACCGGGATCTTCTTCATGGTGGTATCGTTCTGGTTCGGCGTGTTGTACTTGAACTCCCAGTACAGGAAGGTGTAGTACATGTTGGGGATTACGGTGAGCGTATCGATGGATTCGGGTATGCGTTCCACCGTGGTGGGGAATGCGGTGTAGAGATCGGTATTGTAAAGGATGGATGCCGTGTTTGGCGGGTCCGTGAGCAGCACCACCGGATATTTTACCGGAGGTGCGAAGTGCGCGATCACTGTGTCCGTGCCGGTGAAGCTTACGGTTGCCAAGCTGTCGGTGAGCGAGGGGGCCGGACTGGCGTGCACCGTTTCCCAATGGTCAAACACCCAGTCTGGCGCGGCCTCGGCCTGGAGCGTGGTGGTGATGCCGCCATAGTACAGTCCGCTGAAGGGATAGCTTGCCGGGGTGATGGAGTTGATCTGGATGTTGCCGCTGAGCGGGGGATCCACTTTGAACACTACGCTGTCCGGCCCGGTGAGGTCATAGCAGTCCACCATCCCTTGCTGGATGTCGGTGCACCGGGCCGTAATGAAGTCGCGCATTTGCTGCACGTTGGCCTGCCATTGCGCCATGGTGCCGCCCCAGCGTGCCACCTGTGCCGGCATTTCGGGCGTGATCAGGTTGATCAAGCTGTCCAGGTAAGGGAGCATTACCTGGCAACTGAACAAGGTGTTGCCCAGGTCGATGTAGCGGTTCACGTAGTAGTCATGCACGGTTGGGTTTTCTGTGATCAGCTTTTGCAGGATGGGGATGTGCCCCTGGCCACCGGGGTCGGGCAGGTTTTCCGCGTTGCACGGATCGGCATCGGGCGTGGTTTGCGGCACTCCGGTGTAGTTGATGTAGTGGCCGAAGGTGGCATCATCATCCCACAGGGCATAGCCCCATTTTTTGTGCTCACCGTTGGGGTTGAAGCCGCGCCACCAAGCGGTGTTCCAGTTCAACCAGTCCGTGCACACGGTATAGCTGCTTAGCACAGCATAGTCCACAAGGCTTTTCCAGTTGAACTGCCCGTCCACGTATGCAAAAGCAGTGGGGTCGCCCATGTTGTTGCCCATGATGTAAGCCCGCAGCGCGTCCCAGTCGGTTTGGGCCTGGGGCCCGCCGTATTCGCTCCATGTCGCCCCCCACGTCTTTAAATACTGCAGGTCATATTCATCCTGGTCAAAGTATTCCTTGGTGTAGTCGTGGTCATCGCACTTTTCACGGATCTCATACACGCCCCAGTATTGGCCGTTCACGTAGAGTACACAAGGCTCGTAGGTTCTCACGTCCAACTTCAAATGGCCGGCCTGGGCCAAGCTGTGCACGTATGCGTCGCGGATGTGCGCTCCGTCCTCGAAGGGATAGTTGTCGTTTGCGGCAGCCTTGATGATCAACCGCTGGAACTTGTTTCGTGGAGTGGCATGGAATACCGGGTAGTGTATGGCATCGTTGTAGCCGGTCTGGTCCCGCGTGATGTAGTCGAAGCCGCGCTGCCCGTATGCCCAGGAGTCGTTTCCATGTTCGTTGAACTCCCCGGTCGCCTCATCGCGCAACTGCTGGTCCGGTCCGAAGTATTCAAATGAGCCGTACGGCTCCAGACTGCCGTTGCCGTTCAAGAGTTCATCCACCTGGTCCCCTGCCACACTGATCACGGCCGTGGTGTGCGTGGCGTTGATGAAGTAGGTGTTTGTTTCCAGGAAGCTGGGAGGCACGCCGGGCGTTGCGCTGAAGGATCCCGCGCGCACCACGGTGGTGGCGGCAACGGACACAGGCCCCGAGTAAACCGTTGAGGCGGCCGTGGGCTCGCTGCCATCCAAGGTGTAGCGAATGGTGCTGCCGTCCGTGTTGGACATGGCAACGTTCACCGCGGCGCTGTAAAAGCCGGCGTTGGGTGAAAGCTGCGGGCGGGAGGCGTATTCCGGCGATGCCCCTGCATTGGGCGCATTGGGCGTGGGGGTAAGGAAGAGCGACCAAGTGCTGGCCCCGTCCGTGGTACGCCCCCGGCTGTTGTCCAGCTTGGTGGGCGGATCCAACAGCAAGTCGTCTATGATCGTCACCGACGGGTCCGAGAGGACCACGTGGTCGTTGTCCGATTGGTTGAGCTTGAAGTTGGTGTGGTATTCGCTTCCCGCAACGGTATTCCGCTTGCTGCAAAACACCATGAACCGGCCATTGGCCGGGATGGAGGCTCCTGCGGGAAAAGCCCATTTTGCCGGGTTGTTCACTTTGTTGCTCAGGTACCAGCCGCTCAGGTCGATTGCAGCTCCCGTGGTGTTGTACAGTTCCACCCAGTCTTCGCGGTCGCCGAAGCTGTCAGCCAGGCCGTTCATGTTCGAGGTGTTCACCTCGTTGATCACCACTTGCGGATACGCGGAAATGCTGATCAAGGCCGTGAGCAGAAGGGGTAGTTTGCGCATGGGGCTGGTTGTACTGCAGAAAGCCGGTTCACGAAGGCAGGGCTTTGGTTGTCTTATGACGAAAGTATGGGAATGCCCGGTGCCCGGCCATGGATCATTTTGTTGTCAAAGACCGCAGCCCCCGTTCATCGTGCCTGGAAGCGGCGCACCATGACCTTTTTATCGGCCTCAACGGAGTCCGTTTGCTGGAATTTGGCGCGAAGGGCGGCCAGAACGGAATTCTCCGGGTCGCTGAGGGAGGCCCAGGCATCCACGTGCACCACATTGGTATAGGAAGTGTCCATTTTGGGAATGGCCGTTCCTGCCACGGTAAAGATGCCATGTTCCTTCAAGGCGATGTCCACCGGGGCAGCCCCAACGAAATATTGTGGTGACAAGGCCCAGGCGTAGGTCAGGCCGTACCAGGCCGGCTGAATGACCACGGCCGTGCCCTTTGTGCTCCATGCCTCCACCTGGGAGGCCACGCGGGAAGGATGAAGGGAATTTGTACGCCAAGGGGCAAATGTGGCTGCCATGGCAATCACGCAACCGGCCGGGATGGTCCATTTGGGCAGCAGCGGCAGGATGCAGTGAAAAGATGCCTGTGCCAGCAATAAATAAAAGCCCATGGATGCGAAGAGCAAATAACGGTCCAGATAAACTGGAAAAGCGAAGGAGACAAGGAACATGGACACCAGGGGAACTGCACACCACATGGCGGCCACGCCAAGGGCCCGCGAGCGGCGGGTGGCATAGGCCCAGGCGACCACGCACAGGAAGATCACGGCTACTACCGGCGCGTTGCTCCAGCGGAGGATCATGTTGTAAGGTTCCTCCCAGGTGGGCGCCTGCAACCATGTTCCATGGCCAAGGCTGGCACCTGCACGTGCTGACAGGATCCCCAGCAAGGGGATGTTGAGCACCACGGTGAGCGCCGCCGCCGCAAGCATCTTGGCACGGGCCGGCCTCAGCGAAACCACGGCAAAAGCCATCACCAGTTCCAGGCCCACCATCAGCCAACCGAAGTAGTGTACCCAGGTGGCAAGCGTGTTGGCCGCCACCAACCATAGGATGGAAGCTGGCCTCAAGGAAGGATGACGTGGGGAATCTGCCAAACGCACCAATTGCCACACTGCCCATGTACAGGCCAGTACCAAGAGGGAATAGGCCCTTGCTTCATGGGCAAACTGAAAACTGTGCTGGCTAAACGTGAACAACAGGGCGGCGGTGAACCCTGCGGCATGTCCCCCCATCCGCCTGCCCAGGAGAAAAAGTGGCCAAACCGTTAGGGCACTGAACACTGCCGACGGAACGCGCAGCCAGGCCGCATCCAAGGGGACCAGCATGCTCCAATAGTGCATCAGGAGGAAATACAAAGGCGGGTTGTTTTCCGTGCGCAGCATGCCGAACAGGTCGGCGAGCGGGCGTTGTGCCCAATAGACGGTGAAGGGCTCGTCACCAGCCAGTTCGTTCGTTCCGCACCAGCTCAGTTTCAAGGTCAAATTGAGCGCCAGCAGAACTGGTACTGCCCAATAATGGATCTTGGGATGCGGGAATTTCAAATCCGCTTGTACATAAGGTGGTGGATGCCGATGCCTTCAATGGTGAAAGGTAGGCCAACCGTGGAAAAACCGGCCTTGGCATAGAAACCCGATGCCATGTCGCGGGCATTGCACCATACCAGATCGGCCTCCTCATGTCGCAGTTGATCAATCCCGAATCCGAGGATCATTCCCCCGATTCCTTTGGACCTGTAGCCGGGATGAACAGCCATTCCCCGTAGCCGGTAGTGTTTCGCTCCGGACAGGCCTGCATGCTGTTCCAAAATGAAGGTGCCTATGCCTACAAGCACCTGCCCCAGTTCAACGCCTGCATGAAAGCTGCCGGCTGCACGGTCGCCAGGCCATTCCATTTCATCAACAGGTTGCAAGGGCCGCAGGACCATTTGGCGCAACAGGTGCGTTTCCCCCGGCCCAATGAACCGGATGTTCAAGTCCGCCCCGGACATGGCCCTAAATGTAGGTTTCCGTCCATTGCTTCAACGCAGTTCCCGCTCCATTAAGGCGGCCGCCCCACTCGCTTTTCGCAGCTGTACCATCCGTTGCTCCGGACAGGTATCGTCTATCCCCGCGATCCGTTGCGGCCGTCCTTTGCCGTTCAGATGGACCAAGAGGGCCACGGAGCCGTTACAACCCGTTGTGGGCGGGGTCTCTTCTGCAACTATTTGCCCGATGTCCTCGCGCTGCCAACGCTCCCTGTGGATGAAGAAAGGCAACGGTATGTCCCCCAACAGGCGGTTTCGGGTATATACCACCAAGGTGCCGTTGATCACTCGGGATTCACTGATCGGCACGTAGCACGCGGTAAATACCCCCCACCCCAGAAATGCCAGGAGCACCATGCGGGTAACCATGCTCCCGGCACGGAACGAACGTCCCTCTCGCAGATGCCCGGCGAAGGTGAGCAACAAGGCTGTTGCGAACGACGCGCCCACGGCCATCACAAGGGCCAGTATGATCCTTCCCGTCAATCCCATGGAGGCATCGGCAACGGCCAATTGGTTGTGCATGCCCAGGTAGCCCCGTTGGAAGACCTGGAGCACGGCACCATCTTCGGTAGAGGCCGGGCCCATGGCGCCGGCCACCCATGCCAGCCCGCGAATCGTCAGCACGATGGCCACCCCGCCGATCAGGTAGTTGAACGCACCACGTTCGTTATCGTCCAACCGAATGCGCATTTGGCCGTGGATTTACTTGATGTAGCGCAGGTCTTCGCCCGCCTTCAGCGAACAGATCGTTGCAAAGATCAACTGGATCACATGTTCCACATCCTCCTTGTTAACGCTCTCCACGGTGGTGTGCATGTACCGCAGGGGCAAGCTGATCAAGGCGCTTGGAACTCCCGCCGCCCCGTATGCAAACGCATCGGTGTCGGTGCCGGTGGCGCGGCTTACCGCCGCACGCTGGAAGGGGATCTGCTCCCGCTCCGCCGCCGCGATCACCTTACGCAGCACGTTGTTGTGCACGGCAGGGCCGTAGGAAAGCACCGGACCCTTGCCGCAGGCCACATCACCGCTTTGGATCTTGTTCATCATGGGCGACTGGGTATCATGCGTCACATCCGTCACCAAGGCCATGTCCGGCCGGATGCGCTCCACGATCATTTCAGCCCCGCGCAGGCCCACCTCCTCCTGCACACTGTTGGTGATGTAAAGGCCGAAAGGCAGCTTGGTCCGCCGTTGCTTCAGCATGCGTGCCACTTCTGCTATCATGAAACCGCCCATGCGGTTGTCCAGCGCGCGGCCCACCAGTGTTTTACCGTTCAGCACCATGAATTCGTCCTCGTAAGTGACCACGCAGCCCACATGGATCCCCAGTTTTTCAACTTCTTCCTTGTTCGCGCAACCGCAATCCAGGAAGATGTTGTCCAATGAAGGCACGGGGTCGTTCTTGCCGTTGCGCACGTGGATGGCCGGCCAGCCGAAAATGGCCTTCACCATGCCCTTGTCCGTGTGGATGTTCACCCGTTTGCTGGGGGCGATCATGTGGTCGCTGCCTCCGTTGCGGCGCACATAAATGAAGCCGTCCCCGGTGACGTAGTGGACAAACCAGCTGATCTCATCCGCATGGGCCTCGATCACCACCTTGTATTTGGCCGAGGGGTTGATCACGCCCACCGCTGTGCCGTAGGGGTCCGTGAAAGTGCTGTCCACCCATGGGCGGATGTAGTCCAGCCAAAGCTTCTGCCCGCTGGATTCGAAACCCGTGGGGCTGGCGTTGTTCAGGTAGCGCTCCATGAAGGCCATGGACGATGCCCCAAGACTGATCTTGCCTGGGGCGGCAGGTTGCTTTAGGCGTTGCTTCGCCGCGGGCTTTTTGGAGGTGGTCTTTTTGGCCATTTGTACTGAAGGGGTCCTGGTTTTTTGCGGTGCTAAACTACCCGGCGTACAGGGGCGGAACCATCCGGAACGGCATTTCGTATGAACAGCCCGATCGCGAAAAAATATCCAGGCCCAATGACCAGGTCTTTCCGCATTATGCTCGCCACTTGCTTCGCCACGGCCGCCGTCGGCACCATAGCACAACCGGCAAATGGAGGTTCCAACACTCCGTTTGACAAGGCACATATTGCCGATCCGGGATTGCTCAAGCAAGCGTTGTCCGCCATCAAGAAAGGCGATGCCTTGGCTGAGAAAGGCGGGCTGGACCAAAAAGCTGCCATTGAGGCGTACACGGAGGCGCTAAAGATCAATCCCGACAATGCCCAGCTGAACATGAAACTGGGCGTTTGCCTGCTGAACGGAGCGCAACCTTCCACGGCCGCGCCCTATTTGCAGCGTGCCATGGAACTGGACTCATACCTGCCACGGATACATTACCTCGTGGGCTATGCCCTTCAATTGAACGCCAAGTGGGACGGGGCCATTGCCGAATACAAGCGCCATGCAGAGGTGATCCGCCTGAACCCCGATCCGGACCGCACGTTCAATATGGTGGACAAGCGGATCTCCGAGTGCAACTATGGCAAGGCATATATGGCAGCCCAGCCAACAGCAGAGGTCTTCAATCTTGGGCCAACGGTGAATACACGGGCCAGTGAGTATGGCGCCCTGTTGGATGGAAAAGGGAAAATGTATTTCACCAGCCGCAGGCTGGAAACCACCGGGGGCAAGGTGAACAAGGTCACCAACAGCTGGTTTGAAGACATCTATGTGTGTTCGTGGGGGGCCAATGGTTGGTCGGTACCGCAGCCGCTGCCCGAACCAATGAACACCGGACGCAATGATGCCACAGTGGCCATTTCCGCGGACGGGGGGCACATGATCATCTACCGCGACGAAACCAACGGAGGTGACCTCTACTCCTGCGAGCGGACAGGGGAAGGATGGACCACACCGGTACCACTGCCCCCCACAGTGAACAGCACGGGCCAGGAGAGCAGCGCCTGGCGCTCCAAGGATGGCCAATGGTTGTACTTCGTAAGCAGCCGGGAGGGCGGGATCGGCGGCAGCGATATCTACCGCAGCCCGTGGGTGGCCAATGCCAATACATGGGGAACTGCGGAAAATTTGGGCCCTGTGGTCAACACGATCTACGATGAGGAAGGGGTGTACCTGACGCCCGATGGCAAGACACTGTATTTCGCAAGCCAAGGGCATACCTCCATGGGCGGCTATGACCTGTTCAAGACCACGCTGAACGGAAGCCAATGGTCCAAGCCCGAAAACCTTGGCTGGCCCATCAATTCACCT
Organism: Bacteroidota bacterium; assembly: GCA_018266685.1. GTDB lineage: Bacteria > Bacteroidota > Bacteroidia > Flavobacteriales_F > PHOS-HE28 > PHOS-HE28. The sequence goes on along the minus strand of JAFDZY010000306.1, from coordinate 28,490 downwards.
GGCGATGACCAGTTCCTGGTGCTCAGCGCGGATGGCACTACGGGCTATTTCAACAGCGTGCGTGCCGGAGGAATGGGGGAGGACGATATCTACCGCGTGCAGTTCACGCCGAAAGCACAAGTGGATGAGACGGCCATGCTGGCAAGCTCAGCGAATGCCGTACCACTGCGCACCAGTGAAGATCAGATGAACCTGGCGGGTTTTGTGAAAGGCTTGAAAATGATGCCGCCTTCCGAAGCAACGGTAGAGCTCATGAGCATGCAGGACCCGGCATTCAAGGCGAGTTTCCGCGCAGAACCGGGCACCGGTGAGTATACCGCAGTAGTGCCTTCCGGCAAGGAATATGCCGTACACGTTACGGCGGACGGCTATCTCCTGCATTCTGAACATTTGGGCACACAAGGCGGGGAAGTCCGGATGGATATGGACATGAAGCCCATGGCCGCCGGCAGCACGGAGATCATGCGCAATGTGTTCTTCCATCAGGACAGTTACCAGCTGGATTCAAGTTCCACCATGGAACTTGGCAAACTGGCTGATTTCCTGAAGCAACACCCGGCACTGAGGATCGAGATCGGCGGGCACACCGACAGCGATGTGGGGCCCGTACCGAACCAACCACTAAGCGAGGCTCGTGCCTATGTGGTGCTCAACTGGCTCGTGGCGCATGGTGTTGCACCGGACAGACTTGAGGCCAAAGGCTATGGTGACAGCAAGCCATTGGCCCCGAATGCGGACAAGGACGGGAAAGCCCGGAACCGCCGGACGGAAATCCGTGTCCTGTAGTGCGTTGTGGCTCCATTGCCATTCGGCTTGCCCACAGGGCTGCTCAAGGGAATGGTGGAAAAACGCCGCGTGAGCTGCGTTCCGGGCTAAGTTTGGAAGTGCCAAGATGTACTCCTGTGCAGGAAGTGCATGATTTTACCAACGATGGCAGGACCTGGATTTCCTGATCTTATTTCCCTTGCCAATGATTGGCGCCCCGTGTGTACTGCGGATGGCTCCTTCACTTTGGACAGCCCCTCCTTGGGCGAACATTACCATTCGGTTTTCGGTGCATTAACCGAAAGTCGCCATGTATACTTGGATCACGGTTTGCGATCTATGGCAGGCAGGCACATTGATCTGTTGGAGGTGGGTTTGGGCACTGGCTTGAACGCGCTGCTAGCATGGCAGGAGGCGGAAACCAGTTGCAAGGAGGTCCATTACTGCGCGTTGGAGCCATTCCCCGTACCGGAAAGACTTTGGCGTTCCATGGACCACCCTCGGGCTTTGGGTATCCGCGAACTGGCTCCCGGCTATCAGCGGATCATGGGTGCCAGGACCGGTGAGGAGATCCAGCTTTCCGGCCATTTCAATTTCCGGGTCTTGGCACAACCGGTGCAGGACCTTTGTGCGGGGGAATGCTTTGACCTGGTGTTCCACGATGCATTTGCGCCGCGGGTCCAGCCAGAATTGTGGAGCATGGAGGTATTTGGGAAATTGTTCCGTGCCTTGCGGCACGGAGGTGTGCTGGTTACCTACTGTGCCCAAGGTGAGGTGCGCCGAACCATGGCCAAAGCGGGGTTCCGCGTGGAGCGGTTGCCTGGCCCGCCAGGAAAGCGTGAAATGTTGAGGGCGGTAAAAGTGCAATGACCGGCCGAAGTTTCAATATCCGGGTGTACGGGCTGCTGTTCCATGATGGCCACGTACTTGTATCAGATGAACTCGTGGCCGGTGAACGGATCACTAAGTTCCCGGGTGGCGGCATGGTGCCGGGGGAGGGGACGCTTCAATGCCTCAAGCGGGAGATCATGGAAGAGATGGGCCTGGAGGCAAAGCAACTGGTGCACTTCTACACCACCGACTTCTTTCAGGAAAGCGCCTATCGTGAAGGCGACCAAGTGGTGAGCATCTACTACACCTTCACCGTGGATGATCCCTCTTCCGTGAAGGACGGATCACCGGCCGCCGGCAGCGCGGCCTCCGAAGGACAGAAGTTCCGGTGGCTTTCGTTGCCAGAAGCGAAGGAAACGGACGTGCAACTGCCCATCGATCGCGTGGTCATGCGGTTGATCCTTGGATCAAAATGGAAATGAACCCAATGGCAAGCCAGCTGATCACGTGTAGGAAATTGATCCGTGTGCGGGCAGGCACCGTGCGTGATCCGTCCAGCCGGCTCCCAAAAAAAGGAAGGTTTACCTTGCTTGATGCGGAAAAGGAATGAACTTTGGGCCCGCCAAATTGCCGTCCCGCACCGGGCATCAAATGATTTCCCGCCAGGAACCCCGGGCAAGTCCCGACTTCATCGTTTTTTCCATCGGGGATTCGCGCAAACCAAGCACTTGGTCCAACGTGCCCTATTTCTTCACCGCCACCTTGGAGCGGCGCGGGTACGGCGTGGAACATGTGGACATCGGGCCCTCGCGCATCCTGCAATTGATGTTTGATGTGCCCTGGAAATCCTTCTGCAAATTGACCGGTAGGCACACACGGTACACCTACTTGCGCAGCGGCTACAACCGGAAGGTTACCGATGCCAAGATCCGCAGGGCCTTGCAGCGGTTTCCCGGCGGGCATTGCGTCTTCATGACATTTTCATTCGGCGCCGGACCTTCACGGCCCTATACCTTGTTCTGCGACCAAACTTTTGCCCAGCACATCGCCTATTTCGACGAGCGTGAACCGGACAGCTTGGAACTGCCCACCATCCTTGCCGAGCGCAAGGTGATGAAGGCTTCATCCATGATCATTGCCCTGTTTCCCGAAGTAGCGGAAACCTTGGGGAAATTCCACGGCGGCAAGGTGAAATACTATGGCAACGTGGTGAACTCCACGAACATGAACGTGAATCCGCAGGAGTTGCTGGAACGGAAGCTGAATGCGCGGGAGATCGTGTTCATCGGCAACCGCAAGTACAAGGAAGGCCTGGAAAGACTGGGCCAAGCAGTGCGTATCCTGAACGGCCGCGGCATGGACTGGCTCACCGTGAACGTGATCGGCATGGAACATGGGGAACTGCATGCCGCCCCGCACAACATGCACTTTCACGGTTATTTGGACAAGGGCAAGCCTGAACAGGCCCGCTTGTACAGGCAAGTGTTGGAAAGATCGCGTGTTTATGTGAACCCTAACCCGAAATGGGCCGCGTTCTCAGCTTCGTGCGAGGCGCTCTACCTCTGCACTCCGGTAGTGATCTTCCCCTACCGTGAGTTCCAGCGTACGTTCGGGGATGTCAACTCCGTGGGCAGTGCCCTTGCTTCCAACAGGCCTGAAGAACTGGCTGACGCCATTGAGGCATTGGTTACGGACGACAGCACTTGGACAAGGAAGGCCCTGGCCGCACACGCAGCCACCAAGGACATGTCATGGGACAATTACGTGGACCATTTCCTCAAGGACCTGGGCCAAATACGGCATGGATCAAGCCTTGGCTAGCCCAAGCGCTTCATCACCAGTGCATCAATTCGGGAATAGAGATCAATTGGGCCCAGGGTGCGCCAAGGCATTTTGTCCAGCTTGCCCCCGAAAAGCATGTACTGGTCCAGGTTTGCCGCTTGTAGGTCATCACGCACGTGCTGCAGGAAATTCAGGAGCGTGATCCAACCGCCCCCGTCCATCACTTCATCAAACCACTCTGCATAGTAATCCTCCTCCCCGGAATGGAAGTTCAGTACGTTCTCCCCGATCAGTATGAACTTGAAGATGCCTTCCGCCATCATCGGTTCCGCCACATCCCGCTTCAAGTACATGATGTCGTTGTGGAGCAAATCGTTCCATTCCCCGATCAGTTCAATGATGGCAAAGCCCTCGTCATAGTCCGCAAAGAGCACCTTCAGGTAAAGCGTGCTGCTTCCGAACGCATCCCACTGCGGATGGATGGCATGGTCGTACACCGCATGGCTGAACTCGAACTCACTGTGCTCTGTGCCATGAAAGGGTGATCGTGCATCGTCCTCCGCGGTGTAGAGGTGCCTCCAATTGAAAAAAGGCTCGATGGCGTGCATGTACCGTGGGTTAAAGGCCAGGATTTTCGTGCCGTCCACGGGCAATGGCGTTGCGGACGCTCCCGTGCTGCTTGAGCAGCGCGTTTGCCGCAGCATAATCAATGCCCAGGCCGTCCATCACCATGCGCGTGCCCCGGTCAACCAATTTGTTGTTGCTCAACAGCATGTCCACCATGCGGTTGCCCTTCACCCGCCCCAGCTTGATCATCACCACCGTGCTGATCATGTTCAAAATGAGTTTCTGCGCCGTTCCGCTCTTCATCCGCGTACTGCCCGTAACGAATTCGGGACCCACCACTGCCACAATGGGGTGTTCGCAGGCTTGGGTGGCCGGACTGTCCGGATTGCAGGTGATGCAGCCTGTGAGTATCCCGTGCTGCCTGGCCTTTTGCAGCGCTCCCACCACGTACGGCGTGCTGCCGCTTGCCGCAATGCCCACCAGGGCATCCTCCTTGCCGATGGCATGTTCCTGCAGGTCCTTCCAGCCTTGGTCGGGGTCGTCCTCGGCGAATTCCACTGCTTTCCGGATGGCGCGGTCCCCGCCTGCGATCAGGCCCACCACCATGCCATGGGGCACGCCAAATGTGGGCGGGCATTCGCTGGCGTCCACAATGCCCAACCGGCCGCTGGTGCCTGCCCCAATGTAAAAGAGGCGCCCGCCTGCCTTCATGCGCAAGGCAATGGCGTCCGCCAACTGTCCGATCTGCGGAATGGCCAGGGCCACGGCTTCGGGAACAGTGCGGTCTTCCGCATTGATGCCCCGCAACAGTTCGCCGGTGCCCATTTGCTCCAAGTGGTCGTAGTGTGAAGGGGATTCTGTTATGCGTGCCATGCCTATGGGCGGAATGCCGCGAAGTTGCGAAGCACGGCCCGTACGTTGGCAACGCTCCGCTACTTTTGGCGTTGCTCCCGGCCTTGAAGCCTGCCCCGCCGGAGCCCATCAATGCCCGAAGGTTCACGGCACCGCCACAGAAAGGCTCCCAAGCCTGGTTGGGCCGGGTTGCGCAGCGACCTGTCCGCCTCGCTCCGCAGGTTCCGCCATGGCACAAGCGTTGACCACAAACGTTTTGTCATTGCCGTAGTGGCCTTGGGCGCGGTGCTGCGGGTCCTGCGGTTGAACGGCCCGGTGACCTATGATGAGGCCCTGACCTATGTGCACTACGCGGACCGGTCCTTCGGGTTCCTTTTCAGCGACCTCGGAATTGCCGGTAACCACATTCTGTATACCGCACTGGCACGTGCCAGCACACTCATTTTCGGGGCACATGCCTGGGCATTGCGGCTTCCTGCTTTCCTGGCCGGCATGCTTGTGCTGCCTTTGTTCTACAGTTTTTCCAGGGCCGTGTTCAACCGCCACATTGCAGTGATCGTACTGTGCCTGGTATCGGTGGGCGGGCCATTTGTGGAGTATTCGGCGTTGGCGCGCGGTTACAGCCTTTCATGGCTGTTCCTTGTGTGCGGGCTGTTGGCGGCCAGGCACTTCGTGAAAACCGACAATACGTGGAGCGCGGTGCTGCTGGCCTTGGCGTGCTCCCTGGGCATGCTTGCCACGCCGGACATGATCTATCCCGCATTGATGTGTATTGCCTGGGCCGCCCTGATGGTGGTGATGCGGTACAGGAGCACCGCGCGTATGCGTTTAATGAAGCTGGCGGCAGCATCAATGATGGCATTGGTGCTTTGTTTCTTGATGTACCTGCCGGTGATCATCCGCCATAGTTTGGACCAATTGCTGAACCCTCCCTCGGAAGTGGAGAACACATGGGCCCATTTCATGGACACGCACCAAGACAGGGTTTTTGATGTATGGGCCTACTTTTCCGACAGTGCCTCAACTTTCCTCGCCTTCGCCGGTGCCGTGGCCGTGATCTATGCGGCATACACCAGCCTCAAGTACAGGTTGTTGGTGTTCGCCTTTCTGTTCACTGCGGTACCGCTTGTATTGCTGATGCGCGTAGTTGCACCCCCGGCAGTGTGGATCTATTCGCTTTATGTACTGAACCTGGGAGTGGCGATCGGTTTGTTCTATCTGATGAAACTGGTCCGGGACAAGGTGCTTCCGGGGTTCTCCAAGGCCAACCGCACCTTGGTGGCAAGCGCTTTTGTACTGCTGGCGTTCGGCTGGTTCGGGCTCAAGGCGGAAGGTGATCCGGTGGAACGATTCCCGGAAGCCATGCCTGCTGCCGAATGGATCTTGAAAAACACACATTCCGGTGATCGTGTATGCGCCTCCATGCCTTGGGATGCCCCGATCGATTTTGAGCTACGGAGCCTCGGAGGGGATGCCAACCTGCTTAAGGATGGGCCGCTTGGAAGTGGATTTGTGTACGTGGTTGTGGGGCCTGGGCAGGGCCAAACCCCTGAAGGCGTGATGGCGGATGCCGGGATCCTTGCGGCGGATACGCTGAAATTGCACCAAGTTGCAGGCTGGAGGCGGCTTGAAATGTTCAGCGACCGCTGAAAGGACTGGTCCAGTAGCGCCTTCCTGTTGCCTTGGCCCTGGCACATACCGCATTCCAAAAAGATCACGGACCTTTGCAGCCCGAAAATTCCGCCAACGGCGGATGCCGGGAAACTACCAAATACGGGCATAGTCATGGCAGAAGAAGGACGGCAGGTCATCTACAACATGGTGCAAGTGGGCAAAACGCTGCCCACCGGCAAGACCATCCTCAAGGACATTTACCTCGGCTTCTACTACGGGGCCAAGATCGGCATCCTCGGTCTCAACGGATCCGGGAAATCCACCTTGATGCGCATCATCGCCGGCAAGGAGAAGGATTTCCAAGGCGATGTGCATGTTACGCCGGGATACAGCATCGGCCACCTGGAACAGGAGCCGGTGCTGGACGACAGCAAAACCGTGATCGAGATCGTGCGCGAAGGCGTGCAGCCCATCATGGACCTGTTGAAGGAATACGAGGACGTGAACAACAAGTTCGCCGACCCCGATGTGCTGGAAGATCCGGACAAGATGGAGAAGCTCATTGCCCGCCAAGGCGTGCTCCAAGACCAGATCGAGGCGCAGGGCGCCTGGGAGATCGACCAGAAGCTGGAAGTGGCCATGGATGCCCTGCGTTGTCCCGAGCCGGATGCCAAGGTGGGCGTGCTCTCCGGCGGTGAGCGCCGCCGCGTGGCCTTATGCCGCCTGCTGCTGCAAGCCCCGGATATCCTCTTGCTGGACGAACCCACCAACCACCTCGATGCTGAAAGTGTGGCGTGGCTGGAGCACCACCTCAGCGAGTACAAGGGCACGGTGATCGCCATCACCCACGACCGTTACTTCCTGGACAATGTGGCTGGCTGGATCCTTGAACTGGACCGCGGCGAAGGCATCCCTTACAAGGGCAACTACACCAGCTGGCTGGAGCAGAAAACCGCCCGCCTGGCCCAGGAGGAGAAGCAGGAAAGCAAGCGCCAGCGCGTGCTCAAGCAGGAACTGGAATGGGTGCGCAGCAATGCCAAGGCCAGGCGCACCAAGAGCAAGGCCCGCTTGGAGAACTACGAGAAGATGCAGAGCGAGACCGTGAAGGAGAAGGAGGCCAAACTGGAGATCTTCATACCCAATGGCCAGCGCTTAGGCGACAAGGTGATCGAGTTCAAGGGCGTGTCCAAGGCCTTTGGCGACCGTCTGCTCTTTGAGGACGTGAACTTCACCCTGCCGCCCGCCGGTATCGTGGGCATCATCGGGCCCAACGGCGCCGGCAAAACCACCATGTTCCGCATGGTAATGGGCATGGAAAAGGCGGACAGCGGCACCATCACCATCGGCGACACCGTGCAGATGGCCTACGTGGACCAGAGCCACAAGGACCTTTCGCCGGACAAGACCGTGTTTGACGTGCTCAGTGGTGGCTTGGAGAACATCACCTTCGGAAACGTGGTGATGAACACGCGCGCCTACCTGGCCCGCTTCAACTTCACAGGAAACGACCAGAACAAGAAAGTGGGCATCCTTTCAGGCGGTGAGCGCAACCGCCTGCACCTGGCCATGACCGTGAAGCAGAGCAGCAACGTGCTGCTGCTGGACGAACCCACCAACGACCTGGACGTGAACACGCTCCGCGCCTTGGAGGAAGCCATCCAGGACTATAGCGGCTGCGCCGTTATCATCAGCCACGATCGCTGGTTCCTGGACCGAGTATGCACGCACATCCTCGCCTTCGAGGGCGACAGCAAGGTGTACTGGTTCGAGGGCGGCTTCAGCGACTATGAGGAGAACTACAAGAAGCGCGTGGGTGACATCGTGCCCAAGCGCCTCAAGTACCGCAAGCTGGTGCGCGGATAAGGAGGCTGAATTTCCCCGGAATTGGACAAGCGAACTTTGGGAATCCTAAAGTTCAACTTTAGGATTCCCGAAAGCACCAAGTCTATTTTGCCTTGCTGAGCCAGGTGTGCAAGTCCATCGCCTTTGCCCACCTGCCAAGGCTTACAGGAGGTTTATGCAGTGCTGGCCGGTATACGAGCACCAGGTCCATCGGACGCTTGATGTCTTGCTTTTCTGAAAGTAGATCGCGTACGCGCACAAGAGGGGAGGCCATGGACGGCAGCGGCGTGCGGGTGGCCTTGCACTCCAGCAGCGAAAGGCTGCCGCCCTTGCCAGGAACGATGAAGTCCACCTCAAGCCCGTGTTCGTCCCGGTAGTGGTACAGCTCGCGGCGCATGCCCTTGTTCACCTGGCGCTTTACCACTTCCGAGGCGACAAAGCCCTCGAAGAGCGCTCCCAGGAACGGCGACCGCGCCAGTTCCGCTCGCGTGGCGATTCCCAGCAGGTGGCAGGCCAGCCCGCTGTCCATGAAGTACACCTTCGGGGACTTCACCAGGCGCTTGCCCAAGTGGCCATGGAAGGGTGGCACCAGCAGGATCTGCTGGGTGGTTTCCAGTACGTTGAGCCATTGGTTGATCGTGGGCACGCTTACCCCCAGCGGCGCGGCAAGGTCGGTGCGGTTGAGCAGTTGCCCGTGCCGCGTGGCCAGCATCGCCATGAAACGGCGGTAGGTGGCCAGGTCCCGCACGTTGGTCACCGCGCGCACGTCGCGTTCCAAATAGGTCTGCACGTAAGAGGAGAACCACAGGGAGGCGATGGACGGCCTCGCCACGGCCTCCGGGTAGCCGCCGAGGAACAGGTCCACCTTGGGCGTTTCCGTGGTGGACAGCGGGTACAACTGCAGCATGGCCGCCCGGCCCGCCATGCTTTCAGTGACGCCTTGCATCAACGGCGCATCCTGCGAGCCAGTGAGGAACCACTGCCCGGTGCGGCGCGGGTTCCTGTCGATCCGGGAGCGCACGTAGGAGAAGATCTCGGGCACGTTCTGCACTTCGTCCAGTACGGCCGGAAGCCGCAGCCCGTCCAGGAAGCCATGGGGGTCTGCGCGCACCCGGGCGATCACGTCCGGGTCTTCCATCAGCGTGTAGGAGGCTGCCGGGAAGAGCTTGCGCAAAAGCATCGTCTTCCCGGCCCGGCGCGGCCCGGTAAGCACCACGGCGGGGAAGGAGCGTGCCGCCTTCAACAGGATCGGACTGATGTCGCGGGGAGTGTAACGCATTGGGAACACTAAAGTGTAACTTTAGAATTCCCAAAGTTAATGCACCATCGGCCCGATGGCAATCAATGGACCTGGATCTCCGCCAGGCTTCGGGATCATTGGCCGGCCCCGCGCATGGGTCCTAGGAGGTGGAAAGCCCTGTCTTCCGCCCAATTCCATTCCTTCCAGGAGTGTTCGGGCCAAGTTTCCAGGAAGCGGTCGGATCGACTTTCCATGATCGCCCCATATTCTTCGGGTGTCATGTACTTCGTCCAACTGTAGCCCTCAGCACCGCCGATCAGCCGGGCATTGCTTGCCGCGATCAGTTCCAGCTTTTCCTGGGGCTGCACCAGGTAAGGCAGTGCCTTGTCCGAAAGTGTGGCAAGGAAATCCAGGTGTACGAAGGCCCGGCCTGCCTGGGCCATGTTGTATCTGGCGATGATGCCATCCCAGTTGAACAGGGACATCGACAGCACGATGCAGTACATCGTGGCGGTATTCGTTCGCAACAGGAAGTGGACCGAACGGCCTTGCTTCACTTTCAGAAGCACCAATGCCAGGCCGATGAGCAATGCCAGCAGAAAGAATGCCACGCCGATGCGTTTGTAGGCCAACGCATAATAATGGATGTACCAATAGTTGCGCATGCCCACTGAAAGGGCCAGCACCATGTTCTGGACCAGCCAAGCATAGCTCAGTGCCTTTAGCACGCGGTTCTCCTTGTGGAAATTCAGGTCTCCCCGGAAGTAGTACAGTACAATGGCAGCCCCGAGCAAGATCGACAGCAACAGCATGTAGGTGCCTTCATGGACGAATTGCTTGAGGTATTGCCCGTCGAACTTGAAGTCCAACCAGACGTACCGGATGTCGAGCACATTGGCGGTGAGCAGCAGCAGGTTCAATCCGGCCAGAAGCACCGTGGCGATGCGGACTTCGCCGCGGAGGTGTTGCCCATCCACAGCTTCCGGCCCCGCTTGCAGGAGATCGCTGCGTGGCGAAGTCCAACGGGAAAGCGCCTCATTGCGCGTGGACAGGAACAAGAAGCCGCTGGCCAACAGGCCAACGAGGAAGGTGCCGATCAGGGCAATGTCCAAGTGGTCAAAGATTGCCAGCATATAGCTCATGAAACGGTTGAATTGGGGGTTGGACAAGCGATACATCCCTGTGAATGCAAGCAACACGATGGGGACAATGGAAGCTTTGAGCAACCCGGCGGAGGAAAGACCGGCTCTCATGATCTTTCCTTGCAGGAACGGGATGGTGCGTGCAAGTGCCCTGGGTACGGCCCACAAGTGGATCAAGCTGGCGAGGGCCGATCGGTGCAAGGCATTCAATTCTGGTGCCAGCAACACCCCAACGGTCAAGCCGACGGAGATCAGGTTGACCACAATGGCCAATGTGGATCCATGCACCAACACCATTGCTGCAGTCAATATCATGCCGCCTACGGAAAGAATGGCCAAGCGGGAAGCGGGTACGCGGCGCATGCTCCACCACGCTGCCGCCACGATTGCCTCGAAGACAAACAGGTTGATCCCGATGCCTACACCGTGGAACAGGTAGGTGTAAAGCCCTGCCATGGAAACACACAGGAAGAACAGCTTGGCGGAATGACGCATGCACTTCTTTTTCCGATCAACGCGATGCTTGCCCGATCGGTATGCGCAGTTATGCCAATTGCGCATTCAAGATCGGCCATGGATGTTCCTCCATTTTGCCGCAGGGCGATATGCGGGGGCCGTTGCGTAGCGTTGCATACAGGACGACCTCTGCGGAAAAGCCATGCGGGAAAAGCGTTTCATCCCGCAATGCGGGGGGGGCTGGCAGGTTGTCTGATGTTGAATGCATAAATGGTATGAGGTGGTTGCATGAGGCTGATATGGAGGAATCCGCCTACTTTTCGCCGCGAAAACCAACCCAAGATGCCGCAAGACCAAAGGACCGAGTTGAACCGCAAGCGCAAGGCCGCCAAAAAACTCGCTGAGTGGAAGGAAGCCGCAGTCTCAGCCCCTAAGAGCAAACGTGGCCCCAAGAAAGCCGCAAAGAAGGCCTGATCCCCCCATCCGGGAGAAACACGACGGCCGCCCTTGGGCGGCCGTCCCGTTTTTTGGCGATGGGTGGTTTATTTCAGCAGGGTTACGTGTCCCATCAGTTCACGCTTGGTCTGGGTCCGGGCGATCTCATAACGGATCCTGTATGCATATACGCCTGTGGGCAGGACAGAACCGCTGTTGTCACGGCTTCCCAACCAAGGCTGGTAGGGATCTTTAGTGCGGAAAATGAGTTCGCCCCAGCGGTCATAGATCAACATCTCGAAGTCCGTGATCACGCGGATGTTGGTACTCATCAAGAATACGTCGTTGTGCCCGTCCCCGTTGGGTGTGAATGCATTGGGTACGTATGGTTCCAGCACGTCATCGATGGTGACATCGTGGCAAACGGTGTCTATGCAATTGTTGTAGTTGAATGCAGTCAGGCACACGGTGTACACTCCGGGCTCCCTGTCGGAGAACACATACACGGTGTCGGTGCTGATGCTGTATGCCGTGCTGTCGATGTTCCAGAAATACCGCTCCGCCCCGGTGCTGGTATTGTGGAAGTAGATGGTCGGGTTGTCCACGTTGGCCGGTATTGGTGCCCAGGTAAACTCGGCAACAACAGGAGGAGGCCCGGTTACCATAAGTGAACCCACGCCCAAGCATCCCGCTGCATTATGGATGCGCACATGGTACAGGCCCTCGCATGCTTCGGTCTTCACGGTGGAATCCACCCATGTGGTTCCACCATCAAAGCTCCACTCCACGGCTTCCGGGTCGTGGATCGCAATTTGCCCGTCACAATCACCGGAGCATGTTACCGGCACCATGGAGGTGGAATCAATTTCCAGTAGCACCGGTTCAGCAATGGTCAAACTGTCCGTGGCGGTGCAGCCGTTGTCGTCTGTAACTGTTAACGTGTACGGGCCTGCACAGAGGCCGCCAACGCTGTCCGGAGTGGCACCGGCCGTGCCCCCGCTCCAGGCATAGCTGAAGCCGGTTGCAACATTCCCCCCGGTCACCGCTGCTTGCGCCGTACCGTCGCAGTATCCGAAACACACGGCATCCGAGGAAGTGAAGCTGATGTTGATGGCATCCGTAAAGGTCATTAGCACGCTGTCCACCGTGTTGCAGTATACGCCGTCGTTTTCCCGCCAATAGAACCAATGGGAACCACCGCTTCCCACAGGCATGGTCACCGTGGTGTTCGGGCTTTGGTTGTCCACGAACACGGCACCCGGCGGGCCGCTCCATTCCCCTACGCCGGTGTTGCCCGGAGTGGCATGCAGATCAATGGAGAGGTTGCACGAGTAGTTGGCCGGCCCCGCGTCCGGAACACCGCAGCAAATGGCGTTGGTGTCCGAGATCAGCACCACGTCAAGCTGCGCGCTGCGCGTGCAACCCGTGGGGCCTGTTACAGTGTATGTGAACGGGTAGATGCCGGGTGCATGGCCCAATGGGGTAAATGTACCGGGCTCCGTGCCGCCTGCCGATGTCCAAACGCCGCCGAGGTCGGGTGTGCCACCTAAAGAATCGGTCATGAGGAAGGCGGGGGAAGATTCGCAAACAACGGCCGTATCACTCTCGCCGGCATCCAATAGTGCAGGCGGAGAGACCAGCACACTATCTGTCACCGCGCATTCAGGATGGCCCGAGGGATAAGCCGACAAATAGTACCAAGTGGGCGTGGTTACCCATACCATGCTTTCAGCGTCAGTTGAATCTGCAAGCCCTGAAGTTGGTGCCCAACTGAAGGACACTTGCGGCCCGCCTCCGCAATTGGCAATGCCGGTCCAACTCACCCCTGCGGTGGGACCGGTGGGTGAGGCGTAAACCACGCCACCCTGGTCATTGTACAAGGTGAATGAATTTTCATAGTCAAAGGACCCTGTGTTGTACGAAATGGTGACAGTGGAGCCATTGGTGACGGTGATGTTGTAAGTCTGCTGTGTTCCGCCGCCACTGATGTTGGTGTAATTGGTGCTGGTGCCGTCAACTGTTACCGTAATGGAACCGTTGCCGTTCCACCCATCGCCCCAGGAATCCATCAACATAACACTCCAAGTGCAGGTGCTTGGCGGTCCGTTTGCCGTGATCGCGCCTGCCATGGGCACGGAATCATTGCATAGTGTTATGTCTGCGCCAGCGTCCACCACCATTTGCGGGGCCACGGTAACGGTGAGCGTGGTGTCATAGCTGCAACCGAAGTTGTCAGTTACTGTGAACGTGTAGTTGAATGTGCCGGCGGCGCTTGGCATCGCCTGGGCGATCAACGGATTCGTTGGGTCGATGACCAAGTTCGGGCCGCTCCAGCTCATGGAGTCGATAGTACTGCCAAGATTCGGCGTGAACTGGGTGGCATCGGGAATGATGTTTGGGTCAAAGTTCAACGACCAATCACACAGGAAGCCATTGTCGGCCCCCCAAAGGTCAGTAACCGTAAAGGTCCAAGTGCCATTCAGGGGACAGCCGATCAAATTGGTGAAGGGTTGGACAGAGGAGTAGGTACCGGGGATAAGCGCATTGCTTGGTGGAGTGCCCCCCATCATCACATTCGGTGTACTTCCGAAGCTGGCGCAGCTTTCCCAAGTCCCCAGCGTGGCCGTGGGGCTCCAGCAATATTGCCAGCACGTGCCAGGGGTGGGGTTGGTGCCATCATTGTCATTAGCGCCGCCTATATAGGTGCCGCCCCCGCCTTGCTGGTGCATGATCATGGTTTGCCCATTGGGGCAGGATACCTGGATCACCAGGTCGCCCATAAAGCTGTGTTCCATGTTGGCACAGATGGAAAGGATATCATCGGTGGTGTTCACCACTTGGCCGGGATCAAATTGGGTGAACACCAGATCGCTGGTAAATGGGATCCCCAAGTCATCGGGAAGGTAAACCCCGCTTCCGAAGTTGGCTTCCGGAATACCGGTCCATGTTACCGGGTTCGCCACGGCAGTAAGGTTTACCGTGGCCCCCAGGCAGGTTTCCAGGTTTTCCATGGTGCCGGCGAATGAAGGTGTCGTGCTCACCAACACTTGCAGGTCCACAACGTTCGAGTTCACACAGCCGTTGTCATCCACCAGGTTCAGTTGCACCATGTATTCCCCGGGGACGCTGAAGCTGTGCACGGCGGTGGGCGAATTCACCGTATCCCCGTCGTCGAAGATCCAGTTGTAGTCCACGATGTTGAAACCGGCGGCCGGGTAGGAGGCGGTCCCGTCAAACGTGATCGGCTCACCTACGCACACCAGTGCCGGATTGCCGGGGTCGGACATGGTGGCTACGGCGGTGGGCCGTTCGCAGGGTGTGTAACACGTGATGCCTGCGGCGAAGTTGCCTACGCCGCCACCGTTGGAGGTGAACTGCAAAGTGAGGCAACCACTGGTGTTATAGATGGTGGCAGAACTGACCAGGCCGGCCAATTGCGTGCCTGTGTATTCCCCCAGGTACGGGGCTGCAGTGCTGTTGCCGTCCCAAATGCGCATGCGGTCCAACGGGTTGGGCAGCTGCTGGCTAAGGTCGAATACAACCCAGGTCAGCGAAATCGCATCCCCGGGCACGTCCGGGCAGATGGTCAATGTAAAGTTTTCGTTGTTGCCGTAGGTACCCGTTGGGCCGCCGGTGTCTTCGATCACACCGCTGCAACTGGTCACCGAGCCAGCCGAAATGCTGAATTGCTGGGCGTGAACGGGTGTCGTTGACAACACGGACATCAACAGGCCAATGCCGACCGAGGCCAGACCCTGATAGTGATGCTTCATGGTTGGGAGAGTCGAAATAGTTCGGGTCAAGATAGTACAGGCTTGACGGAACAGGCGGCTGTTCAGTTGCCTGCCTTTCCAATTGAGGATGAATATATCACGGACGGGAAGGAACGGCAGGAACACACCAAAGTGACCGCACGTCGAAACTGGTATTTTTACAATGCCGTGGGTCCGCCTGCCTTGCGGAAGGTGTGCGCTTCAAAAATGTGCCGCCGGGCGAAGCGTGTGTTCCCGTCCGTGCCCACGAACTTGTTGTACACTTTCTGGGGCACGCCGTAGAACTCATAGTTGCTTCCATCACCGAAAGTGATGTGCAGGGTCAGTGATTTGTAATGCCAGTTGGAGATGTTGCTGGCCACCGTGCGCTCAAATGCCTCGCTGTCTTTTGCGTGCGTCTCCGGATGGATGCTCTCCAGGAATTTGTACGCATCGATCAGGTGCTTGCTGAACTCCTCTGCTTCGTTCCGCTTTTGTTCGTCATTGGGGAAGCGGTCCGGGTGATGGCTTTTCATCAGGCCCTTGTACAGGGTGTTGAGGTCCTTCAAGCTGGTGGCGGCAGTGGCCCCCAGGAGTTTGCGGCTGTCGTTGATCTTCTTCATGGCAAGGTGTGCTTCCGCCCCCGGAAAGGTTTCCTCCCATCCCGAAAAGGCGCGCAAAGGTCGCGTTTCCGCGCTTCACGCGAACAGGGCCACCAATTACCCGAAGACTACTGCTTCTCCTGGCGTTGGATGCCAGGAACTTCCATCACCTTGTAATCCGTGATGGAGAAAACGGACGGGTCCACATTGCCCACCTGCAGGTCCTTTACAAAGGCTTGCATGGTCATTTTTCCGTCCTTGTCCGCAGTTTCAAATTCCAACGGGAAGCCCGAAAGCCCTTCCCAGTTCTGCCTGCCACGCTGCATGGCGCTGCGGCTCATGCTGTTCGCCA
Source organism: Bacteroidota bacterium (assembly GCA_018266685.1). Lineage (GTDB taxonomy): Bacteria > Bacteroidota > Bacteroidia > Flavobacteriales_F > PHOS-HE28 > PHOS-HE28. Next base: position 12,258 of record JAFDZY010000306.1, on the reverse strand, counting down.
GGTCGCTGAATGGTACTGCAATGTCCTTGGCCACCCAGCCGGTCCACGTGCCATCTTCCGTGGTGCCTACCACCTTGGTGCACTTGTGGCCGTCGATCATCTTGGTTTCGTTGGTCACTTTGAAATCGTGGAGGTCATCGGCCTTGTCTTCACCAATGATCACCTTCTGCTTGCGGCTCTTCATGGCCGTCTTGTTGCCCCTAGGGTCCGTCATCAGGAAGTAGGTCCACTTGCCCTTGAGGTCGGTGAGGATTTTCATGTCCGTTTGCGGGCTGCCTTTGGCACTGGGGGCTGCCATTTGCATCAAGGTCATGTCCGGGCTGCTCCAATAGTGCATGTTCATCGGCCCATCGGCATCTTCCACAGCATTCGCATAGCGGTGCAACTCCATGCGGAAGCTGCCTGTGAACGCATTCGGCTTGAACGGGTCGTTGTCGTCCTCCACTTTCACCTGCCCCACGTTGCCGCTGGTTGATAGGTGGTCAATGTTGTTCTCAGGTTGGTGTTGGTGGGCGTCATTCTGTGCTTGGACAGGCATGCACAGGAGTGCGGTGGCGAATGGCAATAGGAGGCGCATGGAGAAGGGTGTTTTTCTGCCCGGCCAAATTAAGGTGCTTTGTGCCGATTTGTTGAAATCCTGAATGCGCAAGGCATTTATCTCGTCCAACTCTCCTTCCTAACCCCGAACACCTCCGGATCCACCGGGCCGGAGTTGATGGCGATCACCTTCATCACCACGTGGTCGCCGCCGTGGTAGGTGTAGTCCACTTCCATGGGCATGCCGGACGTGGTGCTTGTGATCATGTTGCCGAGGAGCAGGATCTCTATGCTGCTCCATTTCTTGCGGGCACCGAGCACATCCTGGAAGAGCGATGGTAGGCTGGGGTCCACCCAGCTGATGCGGCGCGTGGAGGGGATTTCATACAGGCGTTTTTCGCAAGTGCGGCCCAGGAGCTTGCGCGTGTTGCTGATCACGGAGTCCGGGTGGGCCGGGGCATAGGAGAAGCGATAATGGCGATCCAGGATGGTGGCATCCTGAGTGGTGACGGTGCTGTCAGCCTTCAACTTGAACCACTGTTCGCTGCCCGTCTGGCGATCGATCAGATAAGCTCGGTCGTAGGTATTGAAGTCTTTGGTTTTGCTTATGCCAAGTACAAGGATGCGCGTGCTGTCGCTGGCGTAGTGCACTTGCCATTGCTCCGTTCGGCCGCTGGCATTCGTTTTCGTGTAATCCAGCACCGCAGAGCCGATGAAACGGTTGGTTCGCAGGGCCATCGTTTCTTCCAAGTACGGCGAGAGGGCCACTTCGAGAGGTTGCCCAGTGCCTGTACCTGCGGTGGGTTCTCTGCCGGTATGGCCTACCTGCATGGGCCATGCCTGCGGCGTGGGCGGCGGCGGAATACCCACGGCTTCCGGGTCCACGTCGATCATCATGGGCTTGGGTTCGTGGGCGGGCATCAGCATCCCCCCGTCCGGTGAGGCTTCCACCATGCGGGACATGTCCCTCGACTCCAACGGTATTTCCCTGTCGGGTACCCTGTCCGTGCCGCGCTGGTCGGGGTCCACTTCCATGCTGGGCATCTCCACATCGCGCACGTCACGGATCCGTACATCCGGTATGGCTTCCACCGCCGTGCTGCGCCGTTCCTCCAAGCGCTCATCCCGCACCCGGTAGTAGCGCAGGTCGGCCAATGGCGGCTTGGCTTTCCCTTGCTTGTAGGTAGTGAGGTGCGTGCCCATCACGGCCATGGGCATCGGTTTATCCGCCACGCCGAAGAACAGGATGTCTTTCATCTTTTGGCCCATGCGCTGCACCATCCAGTGGCGCATGTCGAACACCGGGTTCAGCACCTTCTTCTCCGGGATCCAGAAGTGGCTGAGGAAACGTTCGTTCGTGGTGTACAAGGTGCAGGTGCGGCCCAGCATCTTGCGGGTGTGTTCGGTGGCCGTCATGGGCACGTCCAGCCCGTCGCCGAACTCCTTCAAGCCTACGTTCTGCAGCGTGCTGATGTACAGTTTCGGTATCACGTGCCCGCTCATCTCCTTGTGCGTGGCCATCACCACGTCGGCATCGAGGTCCACGGCGTAGAAGAGGTAGCCTTCATCGTCGGGATCATCCATGATCAGCACGGCGCGGCGGGCATCGGCCCAATAAGTGTACTTGGCTAAGCGGTGCGTGGTATCGCGACCGGTCTTCTTGTCGGGCAGACCGATCACCATGGAAGGCGTTTCCGCCGTAAGCGTGCCGATGAATTGGTTGTCGGGGATGTCGCGTTTCACCGGTTCCGGGGTGTAGACCGCAGGAAGGGAATCCGGCTTCAGGTCGCTCACATAGGCGCGCATCCACGCGGGCAGCTTGCCGATACCGCTGTTGTTGTTCCAGAGGAAGCGCTGCTCCATCACTACGCCGAGCGCGCCATCGATGGTGGGCATGGGCGCTGCACCGGGCGTGATCGCCACCATGTCGATGCTTCCAGCGCCCGTGCTGTACCTGCGCTTGGTCCATGCCGCGCGCATGCTGGGGCCGACGGTTCGCGAGCACAAGGCGGTGAGGAATTCCAGTTCGCCTTCGCGGCACAGCCACGGCGCCCACACCTGCATATCGGCGAAGAGCTTGGGGTGCTGATCGGTGCGCCAGTAGTAGGTGGTGTCCTTGTTGCCATCGGTACCGAGGAACTCTTCGCAGCGCGCGCCAAGGAGGTTCGCCGCACGCCCTGTGGCCCGCACGGAATCGCTCCAGATCGTGCGGAAGTAGCCCACGTTCGGCATGTGCAGGTCTTCCACCATGAAGTGCGTGCGGCCGTTGTCGGTGGCGGCTTCCATGCGGATGTTGGCGGCCAGGTCGATGAAGTACATGCGCCGCTGCTTGCCTTGCTGGTCAATGTCCTGGATCACCACCCGATGTTTGTCGCTCCAGAAGTCGAAGCGGCGGCTACCCTGCTTCTGCACGCTCCAGGTGCCGGTGAAGGCGTTGGTGTGCAACGGCTCGCGCTTCGGCAACGTGTAGCGCACGGGCTTGGCACTGAACGCCACTTCTTGCATCCACCGGGGCAGAGTACCGGGATCGGCGGGCGATTCGTATTGGGCGTGGGTCGCTGCTCCGAGCTGGAAAAGGAGCGCGAGGAGAGCTGAACGCATGGCGCGAATAGGAATGAAGGATGCGGGCGGGTAGGTAAAAACTCGGACCTTGGAAAGACTATGTTCAGAAAGGGAACTACAGCGCCATCACCAGGTCCACGCGGTCCGCGTCGAGCTTTTCCAACAGCCGTGCCGCGCGCTGTGGGTTCTTGGCCTGGGCCAACGACCACGCCCGGTCGGAAATGGATTGAAGCGCTTGGTACATGGCTGGGCGGTAGGGGTCTGACCCGCTGTATAAGGCGCTTGCCGCAAGCGCGTTGTAGGAGGCGGCCAAGGCGGGGGCGCAGGTACTGTAGGCCGCTGCCAGGCCGGAATAGAGTCCGAACAGCGACCAGTCGTCATCATTGGCCGGGAACACTTCCCGGAATTGCCGGGCGAGGCTGTCCGTGCGCAAGGACAATACCTGGGCCAGTTCGCGTACCTCTGCGGGGTTGGTGGCCGCATGCAAGGTGTTGATCTGATCGCCGATCCAGGGTTCAATGGTGTGGATGGCCACCACCACCGCAGCGGAATCCGCAGGGCAGGGTTGTTCCTTGCACGGTTCGCTGGCGAAGGCCGAAGCACTGACCATGAGTACCAACAGCGGGATGGTAAGACGCTTGAGCATGCTGATCAAAGGTAACACATCCGTTCAGGTAGGCTGAGCGCAACCCAGCATCCTACTTCCCCGGATGCGTGAACAACATGCGCCCGAACAACAACGCGAATACCGCATAGATGCCGGTGAGCACCCAGATGATCGTTCCGAGGCCGGGATCGATGGCAGCCTTCAGGAGCGCCAACGCCCCCATGGTGAAATGAAGAAAATTCCCCAGCACGATGGCTCTTCCATAGATGCCGCCCAACACGGAGCCCTTGGCCGTCCAGTTCATTACGGCAAAGCCGAGGTAGAGCGCACCGGCCAATTGCAGCAGCACGGGAACCGCGCCCGTGGCAGGTTGACCCAAGTAGGCCAAAGTTTCTTCCGGCGCGAAGGAGAGCAGCAGCCCAAGAGCCGCAAGCACGGCGGCACTGGCGATCATCAGGTAACGGGAGTTCATTTTGGTCGGGTAGGCCAATTGTATGCAGTACTGCAGGAGTTCCGTTGGTTATCTCGAGTACAGGAGGAGGTCCAATTCATCCTCCAGCCGCTTGAAGTCCTTGTCTGCGGTCATCAACCTAACCCCCAGGAACCGCGCTGATGCCGCGATGATGGCATCGGGCACCTCCAAGCCGGTAGCACGGCGTAACAGGATGGCATCCGCATTGATCACCGGATTGCTTTCCACCACAGGAACCTGCACCAGGAAATTTTCGATCAGGTCGATGGCTGGGGCATCGATCTTCGGGTAGCTCAACAACTCGATGCGTGTAATGAATGAGATGTACAGGTCTTGGCCATCGATCATTTTGGCCAATGCCATGTCGCCCTTCAGCGCGTAGAGCACAATGTTGGTGTCTACCAACAAGCGACTACCAGCCATCACGCATCTTCTTCTGGATGACCAAAGGGTCCTCCTTCAGCTTCAGCTTTCCGGCAAAGCTCAACACGTCCACGCCTTTTTTGCAGCGAACGCGCTTTTTGCTCTTCAAGAGCGCGGAAAGCTGTTGCCGTGTGGTCGTGCGTTTGATGATGGTGGTCATGGCTCTGATGTGGATCAAAGGTAAACCGGATGCAAGGAAGCTCAGATCACCCCGTCTTTGATCACCAGCCTTCTGTCGGCCATCCCGGCCAGCTCCTCGTTGTGCGTCACGATCACGAAGGTCTGGCCCAGTTCCTTGCGCAGGTCAAAGAAGAGCTGGTGCAGTTCCTTGGCGTGCGCACTGTCGAGGTTGCCACTGGGTTCATCCGCCAGCACCACGCTCGGATTGTTGAAGAGTGCCCGGGCCACGGCGATGCGCTGCTGCTCGCCACCGCTCAACTGGCTTGGCTTGTGTTCCTTGCGGGCCAAAACGTTCAGGCGGGCAAGCAGTTCCTCCGCGCGCTTTGTGCATTCGGCCTTGCTCTTCCCCGCGATCAACCCCGGCATCATCGCGTTCTCCAATGCGGTGAACTCCGGCAGCAGGTGGTGGAATTGGAAGACGAAACCGATGTGCTTGTTGCGGAAGGTGCTCAGGGCTTTGCTGCTGAGCTTGGTCACCTCTTCCCCGTTGATCACCAAGCTGCCGCTGTCGGCCTTTTCCAAGGTGCCCAAGATCTGCAGCAACGTGGTTTTGCCTGCGCCGCTGGCCCCCACGATGCTCACCACCTCGCCCGGGGCCACGTGCAGGTCCACGCCCTTGAGAACGTCCAGGTCGCCGAAGCGCTTGCGGATGCCGGTGGCTGCGATCATGCTTGCCGCAAAGAAAGGTCTTTGGCAATGGCCCGCAGATCATCCGAGGCAGGGGCTTCGAATACTTCCAGCCCGAACGTGGGCACTGCGGCCAGCAAGTGGTCGAACAAGTCGGCCTGGAGCTGCTCGTAGCCCAGGAATTTCACGTCACTGCTGAAACAGTACAGTTCCAGGGGCAATCCGTGCTGGTCCGGTTGCAGTTGCCGCACCATCCGCACCATGTCCTGCCGGATCCCCGGGTTTTGCAAGGCGTACAGTTCCATGTACTTCCTGAAGAGGCCCACGTTGGTGAGGTTGCGTCCGTTTACCGCCATGGCCTTGTCCACGCCGAGCTGTTCGTTGTGGGCTTCGATCTCCTGCTGTGCCGCAGTGATGTGGTCGCGCAGCAGTTCCACCCGTTTCAGCCGCTCCAGTTCTTCGGCCGTGAGGTGGCGTATGGAGCTCATCTTGATCTGGATGCTGCGTTTGATGCGCCTGGCCCCCGCGCGCTGCATGTCCCGGAAGTTCTGGAAGGAATCGGCGATCAGGGCGTAGGTGGGCACCATGGTCACCGTCTTGTCGAAGTTGGTCACTTTCACGGTGGTGAGGTTGATCTCTGCCACGTCGCCATCCGCGCCGTACTTGGGCACCGCGATCCAGTCGCCGATGTGTACCATGTCGTTGGCGCTGATCTGCACGCTGGCCACAAAGCCGAGGATGGTGTCCTTGAAGATCAGCAGCAGCACCGCCGAGGCCGCACCCATGGTGGCCAGGAAGGTGAGCACGGAGTGGCCGGTGAGCAGCGATACCAACGCCAGGCCCCCGATCAAATAGAGCACCAAGGAGATCACTTGGGCATAGCTTTCCAAGGGCTTGCCGCTGTATTTGTCCATGGCCTTCAGCGTGTCTATGCCGGCGCGCATGGCGGAGCGGATGATGCGGATGGCCAGCACCACGAAGAAGATGGCAAAGAGCCGCTCCACCGCCTTGATGGCCCATGGGAAGTCCGCGAATACGGACGGGATCAGGTTGAAGGCCACCACCAGCGGTATGATGCGCCCCACGTAGCCTGGCGTGTGTTGCTGGAGCAGGTTGTCGTCCAGGCGGGTCACCGTGGTGAGCGAAACCTTGCGCAGCAAGGTGTTCAGCAGCCAGGTGGCCGCGTAGGCCAGCAGCAGCATGGCCAAGGTCACTACGATGGTCCCGACAATTGCCCCGGCCCACTTTACAGATCCCGGGGGTACGCCCCAGCCCGCCAAGAGTTCCTGCAGGTCCGTCACCAGTACGTTGTACAACAGCGGCAGCTCGTGTTCATGCATGCGGCACAAAGGAAAGAAGCAAATTCCGCGCAGGATTTGACGGACCGGGCTATCGGGTCTTATCCATGCGCCTGGCGGCGCATTCACACACTGACTTGAACCACGGACCTGCCGGCCGGCAGGCGGGTCCACACGGATGAACACGGAAAGGGAAGGTGGTATTGCATGGTAGGAGGGTCCGTGATCCGTGTTCATCCGTGTCCATCCGTGGTTTGAACACTATTGGATGCCGCGCCCGCAGGGCGCGTTAGACCCGATGCCCCTGATTGGACGGATCCCCCAACCGCCCAAACTTTACCTTCGCCGCCGAATTTCATCATCCATCCATGAACCTCCACGAATACCAAGGCAAGAGCATCCTTCAGAAATTCGGCGTGGCCGTGCAACGCGGCTTAGTGGCCTACAACGCCGATGAGGCCGTGGACCAGGCCAAGCGCCTCAGCCAGGAAACCGGCACCAAGTGGTGGGTGGTGAAGGCCCAGATCCACGCCGGTGGCCGCGGCAAGGGTGGGGGAGTGAAACTGGCCAAGAACATCGACGAGGTGCGCGAGAAGGCCGATGCCATCATCGGCATGATGCTGAAGACGCCGCAAACGCCGCCACAAGGCAAGAAGGTGAACAAGGTGCTCATCGCCGAGGACGTGTACTATCCCGGTGCCAGCGAGACCAAGGAATACTACATGAGCGTGTTGCTGGACCGCGCCAAGGCCCGCAACATCATCATGTACAGCACCGAAGGCGGCATGGACATCGAGGAGGTCGCCGAGAAGCACCCGGAGAAGATCTTCAAGGAGGAAGTGGACCCCCGCGTGGGCCTGCGCCCCTTCCAGTGCAACAAGATCGCCACCAACCTGGGCGTTGCCGGAGCGGCGAAGAAGGAGATGATGAAGTTCGTGGCCGCTTTGTACAAAGCCTACGAAGGCAGCGATAGCGCCATGTTTGAGATCAACCCCGTGCTGAAGACCAGCGACGACAAGATCATCGCCGTGGATGCCAAGGTGCGCTTAGATGGTAACGCTCTCTTCCGCCACCCGGATTACGTGGAAATGCGGGACAAGACCGAAGAGGACCCCACGGAAGTGGAGGCTGGCGAAGCAGGCCTCAACTACGTGAAGCTGGACGGCAACGTGGGCTGCATGGTGAACGGCGCCGGCTTAGCCATGGCCACCATGGACATCATCAAGCTCAGCGGCGGCAGCCCGGCCAACTTCCTGGACGTGGGCGGCACCGCCGACGCGGCCCGCGTGGAGAAAGCCTTCCGCATCATCCTCAAGGACAAGAACGTGAAGGCCATCTTAGTGAACATCTTCGGCGGCATCGTGCGTTGTGACCGCGTTGCACAAGGCGTGGTGGACGCCTACAAGAACATTGGCGACATCAAGGTGCCCATCATCGTGCGCCTGCAAGGCACCAACGCCAAGGAGGCCAAGGAGCTGATCGACAAGAGCGGCCTGAAGGTGATCGGCGCCGTGGCGTTGCAAGAAGCGGCGGACAGGGTGAAGGAGGTGCTGGGGTAGCGCCTTTCGCGTCTGCTGTGGGGGGGCACGGTGAGGTTCACCGGAGGCTCAAGCGTGCTGCAACTTTACGATGTCCACCGAGACTTCCACCGCCGGTACCGCACCCCGGTTCTCCAACCAGTGCAAGGTATTCCGGTCCTCTGGCCAACCCGGTCCTGGCCCATATTCGGTTGCGATCCCATTTCGGTGGTCGGTGATCGTCCCCTGTAGGACGTACACCAATCCCGGGCGCCCAATGTGGTCGTGGAGCGGGCCGAATACACCACCGGGTTCAATGGTGACCTTGCGCATGCGGAACTGGTAACCGGTAATGCCCGGAATCTCCGCACTCAGGTCCAGTGTGGACAATAGCTCTACCGTGACACCCTTGGTTTCAGGAACACTATCCTCGTTGCCCATTTTCTCCAACATTGTGTTGTGCCCCCAAAGGTCGGATAAACTGGATCGGCCCCGTAGGCGGGGAATGGGTAGTGGGTTGGGGCCTGCGGATGCAGGGTGATGTTCATTCCTTCACCACCCGAGCCACGTTTCGTTTTCCCTGCCCGCCCAACTCCACCGTCAGCACACCTGCCGGAGCCTCTGAAAGATCAATCGAGCCCTCCTTCGCGAAAGGACCAGTCCGGTCGATCACCGTACGGCCCAAAACATCACGCACTGTGATGTGCTCCACCGTAAACTGCGCTGCGAACCGCACCAAGCCCATGGTGGGCGAAGGGGCCAGCAGCACGCTTGACCTGTCATGGTCGGCCACGCCCGCATTGGGGTCGATCACCATGAATTGCAGCATCATCATGTGGTCCTCGTGCATCAAGTTGTGGCAATGGTACATGAACGGGAAATCGGCGCCGGCCAGCTCGCCGAAATGCACAATGAACTTCACGTCCTCCCCAGCGTCAACTAGCACCACGTCCTTGGGACCGCGCTCCCACAGCGGCGGGGGCACGCCGTTGCGCTCCAGCACGAAGAACGATACTCCGTGGAGGTGCATGGGGTGCGCCAGGTTGCTGTTGTTCACGAAGTGCCACACCTCGTTGGTGCCCAACAGCATCGTGTCGTTCACCACGTCCATGTCGAACATTTCCCCGTTGATCAGGAACTGCCCCATCGCCACCATCCCGGTACCGGTGATGGTCTTGGTGCGCGTGCGCACGCTGGTGGACTCATCGGGTGGTATGTTGTTCACCAGTGCGGCCGGAATGCTGGTCACCGGGGAAGCAGTGGGCGCCACCACGCGTATGCGCAGCACAGGGAAGGCGATGCCATTGAGCATGCTGCCTTCCAGGATCAAGTTGCTGGAGCCTGGCATGGCCTGGGTCAGTTCATTGCCGTAGCTCATAAGCAGCAGGCTGTCGCCGGCCATGCCAGTGAGGTCCAAAAGCACTTCGGCGCGTTCGCCGTTGCCCAGTGTAAGCCGGTTGGTTGCGGCCGGGGCGGGCAGCAGGCCGCCATCCCCGCCGATCACGTCAAAGTTGCGGTTGTCGTCAAATCCCAAACGGAAGATGCGTGCGATGGCCCCGTTGAGCAAACGCAGCCGCACCACTTGGGCCGGCAGTTCCACGTAAGGGTTCGGCGTGCCGTTCACCCAGAGGGAGTCTCCCAGAGGATAGGTCACCATTTCGCCGGTTGAGATGATCTTTTTGTCCTGGATCACCAGCGGGACATCATCCACGCCGTATGTCCGCGGCAGGTCCAATTGGGCTTCCGCACTGTCCCGCACAATGATGAAGCCCGCAATGCCCAAATTGGCCTGCTTGGCCGTGAGCATGTGCGGGTGCGGATGGTACCAGTACGTGCCCGCCGGGTTCTTCACCGGGTATTCGGCCATCCAGCTTGTACCCGGCTCAATGATGCTGTGCGGCCCGCCGTCCATCTCGCCCGGTACGTGCATGCCGTGCCAGTGCATGGTGGTGATCTCGTCCAGCTGGTTCTCCACTACGATCCGCGCCGTATCCCCCTTGTGCAATACCAGTGTGGGGCCGAGGTAATCACCGTTCACACCGTAGGTGGGCGTGGTCATCCCGGCGTAGAACTGGTGCGTGTGCGCCGCTACCGTCAGGTGCATGGTGTCCGCCTCCAGCAACGGCGGAATGGCCAGTGGCTGCAAGGTTTGGCCCACCATCAAGGCCGGAAGAAGCATGGGAACAAAGGCGAAGAGCTGACGCATGGAGCGAATTTGCGACCAAGTAAACATGAACCGTCCGAACGGGGGTATGACGGTGGTCAGCGGGGCAGCGTTGCATCGGTGCGGAACCGGCAGCCCCCTGATCATCATCAGCCTTTCAATTTTCCATGCGGGGTACCTTGCAGCCAATCAACAAAACACCCGGCCGAAACGATGATCGGCCGCGGCATTCAACGTTCATGCCCATGTCCAACACCCTTCACCTTCCCCAAGAACTTGATGTCCGCGTCATGGTGCCCATCGACCGGCACCGCACCCTGCTGAAAATGTTCAAGGAGCTGCCCGTGGGCGAAAGCTTCATCTTCATCAACGACCACGATCCCCTGCCGTTGTTTTATGAGTTTCGCTCCATCCACGGCGACGTGGTGGGCTGGGAATATTTGCAGCGCGGCGGCCGCAATTGGAAGGTGATGGTGACTCGCCTGGAAGCCTCCGCAGGCCGCGAGTTTTCCGGAATTTCCACCCTCATGGACCTCCGCAAGGTGGCCTCGGAAGACTGGAAGCACGTGGTGTTCCACCGCTACGGCATGATGGAAATTGGCCACGTGATGGAGCTGATCGCCGCTGAGGAACCCGCGGAAATCCACGCCATCTTCAACGAGCGCTTCGCCGGCCAACACACGTGGACCTACAAGAAACAACAGCCCGGCGAGTGGGTGGTGCATGTGCGCAAGGACGGTGGCAGCACAGAGGAAGCCCCCGCCGTGTCGGTGGTAAGCACGTTCGATGCGCGCCCCTTTCACCCGGCCAAGCGCCACGAAATGGTTTTCGATGCCCTCGACGCCCTGAAACCCGGCGAAGCCTTCGTCTTCACCAACGACCACGACCCCAAGCCGCTCTACTACCAGATCGAGGCCGAAAGCAAGATCCCTTTTTCTTGGGAGTATTTGCAGAGCGGGCCGGAGGTGTGGCAGGTGAAGGTGGCCAAGACAAAGGTGTGAATGAACCGCCGCCTCCACACCTTCTTCACCAGCGACCACCGCCGCCTGGAAACCCTGCTGGACGGGGCGTTCGCGAAGCCGGGCCACATCGACCACGCCCTGTACGACCAGTTCCGCGCAGGGCTGCTTCGCCACATCGGCATGGAGGAGAAGATCCTCTTCGTGGCCGCCCAGCAAGCCAATGGGGGAGAACCCCTGCCCATCCAGGCCAAGTTGCGCCTCGACCACGGCGCGCTCACCTCGCTGATGGTGATCCCGCCCAACACGGAACTCACCAACGTGATCCGCCACGTACTGGACCTGCATGACGAGCTGGAGGAAAAGACAGGCGGCATGTACGATGCGTGCGAGCACCTCGCGAAGCACCAAACAGATGCCCTGCTGGACCGCTTGGCCCAAGTAAAGGAAACGCCCGTCCACCCGCCCAATCCTTCGCCCAAGGCCATCGGCGCCGCCCGCCGTGCCATGGCCCGCGCCGGATTCGATTTTGATGCGCTCGGCGGCCCGCAGGAGCCTTGAGGACAGGATCCTTTTGACAGGATTCTTTTGACAGGATGGGCAGGATGAACAGGATGGCCAAAATGAACAGGATGGGCAGGATGAACAGGATGAAGGAGAAGTTTACAGCGATGCAGGCCAAGCCATTGCCCATTCGATCAGATCAGTTTTTGATCAGCCCTGCGACTGATGGACCGTTGGCGAAACTCACGGTCCATCAGTGTCCATTGCACACAAGCGAGCCCCAGCCTTATACCATCTTGAATTACAAATCAGGCCAAAAGATGCGCGGCTATTTTTTTGCAGTACGATCCGGGGATGTTGTGGCGTAGCCGTAGTTACGGCGCTGCATCCCCGGAGAAGTAATGCGGA
>JAFDZY010000305.1 GCA_018266685.1 Bacteroidota bacterium | reverse complement strand
CCGATCTGCGCCTGCTTCTCCACTTTTTTCAAGCGGGCTTCCACGGTCTCCAGGTCCTTCAGTTGCAGCTCAATATCGATGATCTCCTTGTCGCGCACGGGATCCACGCTGCCGTCCACGTGTACCACGTTGGGGTCGTCGAAGCAGCGCAGCACGTGCAGGATGGCGTCGCACTCGCGGATGTTGGCCAAGAACTGGTTGCCTAAGCCCTCACCCTTGCTGGCGCCCTTCACCAGGCCGGCGATGTCCACGATCTCCACCGTGGTGGGCAGGATGCGCTGCGGGCTTACGATGTCCGCCAGCGCCTGCAGGCGCGCATCGGGCACGGTGATGGTGCCCGTGTTGGGCTCGATGGTGCAGAACGGGAAGTTGGCCGCCTGGGCCTTCGCGCTGCTGACGCAATTGAACAAGGTGCTCTTGCCCACGTTGGGCAGGCCCACGATACCGCACTTCAAACCCATGCTCTACGCTCGTAGCCGCTTTCTATTCCGGCTTTCGGGCCGCGAAAGTACAGCACTCCCCGATGATATTTGGAACCGTTCCAAGATCCTTTGCCGGGGCAGGGAATGCTGCCATGTGGGCACCGTTCTATACATGTCCGTTCCTGCTCCGGCGTCCTGCCGCCTCGCCGACCATCCGCACCACCAGTGGATTTCCCCCGAAACGGTCAGTGCCCGCCGCCCGCCTTGTGACCCTCCCTGTTAATCGCCGTTCCCCCGATTTTCTGCCAAGCTTTCTATATTGGCCGCTCAAATCCGGCCCGGGAACGGGACCGGGTGCATCCTTAACAACTGCTCCCTACAACGGCATTCCCTACCTTTCGCCCTGATCCAATCCCTCGATACATGATGCTTCGTTCCTCCGCACTTTCCCTGGTTACGGCCGCCGCCGCGCTCCTCGGGAACAGCCTTCATGCCCAGCAGCGCCCGTGCTACACGGACGAGATGCGCCAACGCATGGTCGCCGAGAACCCCGGATTGCTCCACCAGGAGCAACAGTATGAACACGGCTTGCAGGAATACTTGCAGGCGCGGGCAGGCATGAGGGATGGTGACACCACCACTTACGTGCTGCCCGTGGTGTTCCACATCCTGTACGACCCCACGCTGGGAAACGACGTGCACAACATCAGCGATGCGCAGATCTATGATGCAGTGAACATCATGAACCGCGACTATGCCAAACTGAACGCGGACCTCAGCGATGTATGCTGCGGCTTTGACGCCATTGCGGCGGACATCCACGTGAAATTCCAGCTGGCCACCAAGGATCCCCTTGGCAACTGCACCAACGGCATCGACCGGATCACCAGCCAACGTTCCACGAACGGCAGCAATTTCTCCAAGCTGAAGCCATGGTTCCGCGACCACTACATCAACATCTGGGTGGTGAGCACCTTGGCCAGCGATGATGACTTCTCCCCTGCCGGGTTCTCCCAATTGCCGCCAGACGTGGCGGATGCCAGCGGCGCCCTTCGCGACGGGGTGATCCTGCTGCATGACTACACCGGAAGCATCGGCACCAGCAGCGTTTTCACTTCGCGTACCCTGACCCACGAGGTGGGCCACTACCTCAACCTGAAGCACACTTGGGGAGGCACCAATGCCCCCGAAGTGGCCTGTGGTGATGATAATGTGGACGATACTCCGGTTACCAAGGGGCACCTGAGCTGCAACCTGTACGACTCCTACTGCAGCCTGCAGCCCACGGACACATCCTACACTTTCAATGATGTAACCCTGACCTCAGGCACCACGGATCCTTCGCCCGCCCCCACGGTGCTGTGGAATGATACGGGAGCAACAACGCTCACCTTCAGCCCATTCCATGCGGTTGGCGTTTCGGCAAACTCCTCGGAGGCCGGGAACTTCTCCTTCTCCCAATGGGATGGCGGTGCGCATCAATCGGACAGCTTGTACACGCTGCTTACGGGTTCGCAGAACATGAACCGCTATTATGAATTCACGGTAACGCCGGAAGTAGGAAAGTCCATGTCGCCCACGGCGGTCACCTTCCGCGTGAACCGCTCGGCCACGGGCCCGCGCACATTTGCCATTCGTTCCAGCGTGGGCAACTCCCCGTTCCAAAGCAATCTCACCGGCTCGGTGATCCCCAGCAGCCCCTACCTGGGCATGGCGGCATCCAACACCGTGTTTTTCTTCAAGCGCGACACCACCGTGATGGTTACCAACGGCAAGGTGGCCCTCTCCGGTGCCGGCTATGTAAACGTGCCGGGCCCCATCACCTTCCGCATCTATGCGTGGAACGCGGAGGATTCCAACGGTTATTTCACCGTGGATTCGGTGGGGGTGAAGGGCAATGCCGGGATCATTGAGAACGTGCAGAACTACATGGAGTATTCCTACTGCAGCCGGATGTTCACCGATGGCCAGCGCGACCGCATGCGGGCCACATTGAACAGTGATGTCAGCGGGCGCAACAGCCTGTGGACCGGCGCCAACCACCAACTTACCGGAACGGACGGTTACGAAACAACCTGCGGTCCACAAGCCGGATTTTACAGCCTCACCTCTTTTGCCTGCCCCGGCGTTGGCATCCAGTTCAAGGACAATTCCACCCGCGCTACGCCCACCTCTTGGGCATGGAGCTTTGAGGGCGGAAACCCCTCCACGTCCACGGACCCGAACCCGGTGGTCTCCTTCGACCAGCCCGGCCCGCACAACGTGACGCTCACTGTGGGCAACGACTATGGCTCGAACACCTTCAGCAAGGACGCGGCCGTGATGATCGGTGCCAATTATTCCGAGGTAGGCAGTTTGCTGAACGAGCCGTTCGACACGGAACAGGCCTTCAGCAAATGGCCCGTGGTCAATTATGAGAACAACGAGTCCCGCTGGCTTTACAGCAACAATGTGGGGCACAATGCTGTGGGTTGCACCAAGCTGAACGCCTCGGACACCTACACGCTGATCCAGGACATGTTCAACAGCCCGGATGCCTACTTCGCAGACAAGGATGAACTGGTGACGCCATCGCTGGACCTGCAACACATGAGCAACATCACGCTGAACTTCTGGTTTGCCTACGCCGCGCGCACCACGGTGATGACGGACATCACCGAGTCGCTGAAAGTTTATTCCTCCACCAATTGCGGTGAATCCTGGCTGCTGCGCAAAACCATCACCGGCGGCGACATGGTGACTGCAGGTATTCAAACCCCGGGTTACCTCCCCGGCCCGAGCGATTGGCGCGAAGTGAACGTCTCCCTTCCCCCGATCCTTTCCTCCGGCCATGTGCGGTTCAAGTTTGTGTACACCTCCGGCCTCAACTCCAACGACATCTACATCGATGACATCAACATGGACGGCACCATTGTGGGCATTGATGAACTGGCACAGAGCGGAAGCTTGAGCCTGATGCCCAACCCCGCCACCAACCGCCTTACGGTGGACCTGGACCTTGCAGGTGCCTCCAATGGCACGCTCTCTTTCTTGGACATGACCGGCAGGACCGTATATGCCCAAGCCGTGAACGCGGGTGAGAAGACCTTGAACTTCGACCTGGGCCGCATGGGGATCACCAGCGGGGTGTACCTGGTGCAGCTTAAGCATGAAAAGGGCCAGCGCGTAGAGCGCTTGGTGGTGCAGTAAACCGAACCGCACCTGAAAGCGGAAGGGGCCGCCTCGTGATGAGGCGGCCCCTTCCGCTTGAATGACCTTTGAATTACAACCGTTCGTTCGCCAAGTTGGCCAGCCCGCTTCGCTCACCCTTTGCCAAGGTGATGTGCGCAAAGAGTGGATCACCCTTGGCCTTGTCGATCAAGTAGCTGAGCCCGTTGCTCTCCGAGTCCAGGTAGGGCGTATCGATCTGGTGCACATCACCGGTGAAGACGATCTTGGTGCCCTCCCCCGCACGGCTGATCACGGTTTTCACTTCCAGCGGCGTGAGGTTCTGCGCCTCGTCAACAATGAAGAAAATGTTGCTGAGGCTGCGCCCGCGGATGTAGGCCAGGGGGGCCACGGCAATTTTTTCGTTCTCCACCATCTCGTCCAGCCGCTTCAACGTGTTGTCGTTCTTTTCAAAGTTGCCGCGGATCAACTTCAGGTTGTCCCATATCGGCTGCATGTAGGGGTCCATCTTGCTTTGGATGTCGCCAGGCAGGTAGCCGATGTCCTTGTTGCTGAGCGGAACCACGGGGCGCGTGATGAAGATCTGCCTGTAATCCCTGCGCTGTTCCAGCGCACAGGCCAAGGCCAACAAGGTTTTGCCCGTGCCTGCCGCACCTTGCATGGTTACCAATTTGATCTCCGGGTCGAGCAGTGCGCTCATGGCCAACGCCTGCTCCGCGTTCTTCGGCCCTATGCCGAACACGGCCTGCTTTTCCACCCGGGATACTTGTTCCGTGCGCGGATCATACTTCGCCAGCACGCTCTTCTTCCCTTGCTTTAGGATGAAGAAGTGGTTGCCCTTGGGTTGTTCGCCCAGCTTCTTGGCCTGCAAGGTGCCGTGCATGAAAAGCTCATCACTGGCGCTTTCCTCCATGTCCTCGTTCACGGTAAGGCCGGTGAAGAGGTTGCGGCTGAGGTCGCGTACCTTGCCCGTATGGCAATCCTCGGCCACGATGTTCAGGCTCTTCGCCTTCAGGCGCAACGCAATGTCCTTGCTCACCAGCACCACTTTGCGGTCCTTGTTCTGGCGTCGCAGTGTAAGGGCCGCGTTGATGATCTGGTGGTCGTTCTT
>JAFDZY010000304.1 GCA_018266685.1 Bacteroidota bacterium | reverse complement strand
TTGCTCTCCAGCAGTGCCTGCTTCCGTTATCACCGGCCCGTCAAAATTCGCGACGAAATCACATCAACATCCCGGCGTAATGCCGATCTTTAGCAACCCGCGCACCTGATCAGGGGGAGCTTACAATACCACGGGCCGGGCGGTGCTTGCCGCATCAAGTGCAACCGGTTTGCTGGAAGTAAACAGCGCTGGCCTCTCGCCGGGTGTCTACGTGATTGAAGTGGAAAACGGAGAAGGGCGGCGAACCTTGACATGGATGAAACGATGAGAACGTGTTACGCCCTATTCCCGGCATTGGCATTAATGACCGCTTCCCGGCGCGTTACCGCTTACGGCAACTGTTCCGTCACGGTAGCCGTGGGTACGCTGCCTCCGATGTTGTTCAAGATGGGGTCTCGGTCGTTGCCGGTGCCGGTGAATTGCACTTTCCCGTCCAATGTGACGTCCGCGCCGTGGTAGCCGCTGATGGTACTGGTTGGGGCGTTGCCGCCAATGGCGTTGAGGATGGCATCCCGGTCGTTATTGGCACCGGTGTACTTCACGGCGGCATCGCGCACCACGTTGCCGCTCCAAAGCAATGCAAGGCCTCCATTCAGTTTGCGGGCGTTGGTGCCCCAGGTTGCCGTGGTCGGCGCGCTGAAATCCACCGCCGTGGCCGTGGCACTGAGCGGAACAGGCTGCGCGGTCATGGCGCCCAAGTGGTTGCGGTGGCGCACGGCCACGTAGTAGCTGCCGGCAACCTGGCAGAAGCCCACCGTGGAAACGCCGTCCACGCCCACCACATCCCCATCGCGTTGCACCAGCGCGGCATGGGCTTCCAAGATCTGCGATGGCGTGGTGGCCGACCGCAGCTCCAACAGCACCCAATCCACAATGGCGTCATTGCCGGTGGTGGCCAACACCGCCGAAGTGGTGGTGGTTGCCCCCGTGATCACGTGGCCCAAGGCCGTGTACGGTTCCGTTAGTGGCACCGCGCCTTGCTTGCGCAAACTGTCCACCATCAAGTTGTCCGCGCTGCGCCACGCACCGTCCAGCAGCACCTTGGCGGCGAGTACCGTTGGCGGTGCCATCTCGCATGGTGGTGCCAAAGTGGTGAAGCCGGTGCTGTCGCTCCACTCGGAACTGCCACCCTGGGTGCCGGGCCCGTCACTGCAGTTGCTGCGCACTTGGAACTGGTAGTTCGTGCTCCAGGCCAAGCCCGTGAGCGCATAGTTGGTGGCCGAAACGGCGGAAACCAAGTTCCACGTCTGGGCAGATGCCTCCTTCCATTGCACATCATAGTTAGAGGCGCTCTGCACCATGCCCCAGTTCAGCGTGGCGCTGTTGTACGTGATGTTCGTGGCGGAAAGGCCCTGCGGCCACGGGCAAAACGGAGCGTACGCATTGATGAACAAACTGTAGCAAGCCACTGGGCTGTTGGCCCCGGCGTAGCCGTACACGCGAACCACATAATTCCCCGCAGCCGCATTCTGGTAATTGATGTACTCCGATGAGGTGCCGCCGTTCTGGCTGGAAGCCACCTGGGTACCCGCGCCATTGAGCAAGGCCACATCGTAATCTCCCGGAAGCCCGGAGAGCGACACGTTTATGTTGCTGACCGCAGGAATGCTGAACCCGTAGTAGTCCTGGTCGCTGCCCGAGGCGATCAGCGCGCTGATGTTGGCCGGCAGCACCACGCTCGCGGCAGTGGCGAAACTGTTGTTGGGTTCCAGCGCATCCGGGCACGGCACCGGCGTGGTGAAGTTGAGCGTGTCGCCGAACGCGGAGCTGGAGGCCCCGCAATTGCTCATCACTTGGGCTTGATAGGCTACGTTCTGCGTGAGCCCCGTGAGGTTGTACGTGGTGGCGGTCAATCCGGGGACCGTGGTCCATGTGCCCGCCGCCTGGGCCTTCCAGCGCAAGGTGTAGCTCACCGCGCCGATGTTGGGCCAGGTGAGCGTGCCTGCGTTGCTTACCAGGTTGATCACATTGAGCGGCCCGGGGGGGTCGCAGCTGGTGCCGCACTGCGCCAGGCAGGAGGCGGCGTTGATCCGGTTGCGGATCAGCGCGGCGGGCTGCGGCCCGAACCCGTTGTTGAAGTTGATGCCCACGCCGCTTACCAAGTGGCAGTAGCTCATAATGGTGCCCCCGCCCGATGGCAGCGGACCGGTGGGGCAGGAACCTTCCGTGTAGCCCGCCGCAGGACCGCAACCATCGATGGCGGTGCCATTGCCGTTCCAAGCACAGGCATGCGTGTGCGGCGAACCCATGTTGTGCCCTTCCTCATGCGTCACCACTTCCACGCTCCAACTGTAGGTGGGCACGTTGGAGAAGCTGTTGTAGATCATGCTGTACGCCATGCGGTAGGATGTGCTGGAACACAAAGTGTTCAGCCACGCGATGCCCCCTCCCCCGCTGGAACCGAGCAAATGGCCCAGGTCGCCATTGAAGCTGGTGCGGTACTGGCCGAACTGATCGAGGAATTCACCGGTGGACGGTCCCGTGTAAGGGCTGGCCACGTCCCAAACAAACACCTCCTGCAATTGCACGTCTATGCCGTCATTGTCAAAGAGGATGGCGCTTTGGTTGAACAATCCCGTGAGGTAGTTGGTGACCGCCGTGACGCTGCCCTTGTTCTGGAAGATCGGATAATCCGCTTCCCAGTAGAGTTTCACGCAGCGCATGGTGCGGTCCCCGGCCTGGCCTTGCAGCTCGCTTGGGTGGATGGCCCCGCCCGTGTATTCCGTGCCGCAGGTGAAGGTGGGCGCGGTGCGCAGGTCGCGGTCATTGTACACCACATGCACTCCGGTTCCGCCGTGCTTCAACCGGCCCAGCACCACCGTGCCGTGCGCATCGTACACCGTGGCCATCAGTTCATCCCCGAAGATGCTAAGCCCCGCCACCGAGCCGTTGTCGCCCTGCACGCGGCCCCGGTAGTGCAGGCCGGGATCAACGGATACCGTGCCCTTAGTGGCGCTGGTCACGTTGAACCCATCGGCCAAGGGTTGCCATTTTTCCAGCTCAAGGGTGAGCGGCCCGTCCGCCGTAGGCAACGTAACGGACATGTACGGCGGCGGCGCTTGCAACATCCGGCTGATCACCGATGTGTTCATCCGCACCACTTCCGCGCGGGTACACTCCTGCTGCCACAACGCGCTGGTGTGCGCATCGCTCGGGCCATTGAGTACGAGCTGCACTGCGGGAAAGGCAACGCCTCGGGCAAGTAATGCATCGATGCGCGCGGCAACTTGGCCTTCGGCGCGCGGGGCTTGGGCAAATGAAAGGAGCCCTACTTGGGCAAGCAGGAAGCTGAGGAGGATTCTGCGCATGGTCGGAGCTATAAGGTGTGCAACTTATGACGGAATTAGGCACGGTTGCGTTTACCGGCAGGGATATCGGGCCTGGAGTCCGCAACAGGCGGCTGAATTTGAAGTTTCGACTGGTTGTGAGTTGAAAGTTGTTCGTTGTCAGGGCCGTTCCAACGAGTTCTCAAAGTACTCCGCAGTTCAGAGGGGGCAACCCTAATACGCGGGCGTAGGTTCAAACTCAGCGAATTGGCCACCGCGCGCCGTTTGCCGGGTCAACCCTAACAACTGACAACGAACAACTGATCGAGATCGCAGGCTCAATGGGCTCGATGACCCTGCGTTTACCGGATTGGATCCCGGTTGCACAAAAGCGAAGTGGCGTGGGTGTCAACGGTAAATCACGCCATGCCATCGGCGTGAAAGTGCCGTGTACCGTCTACTTCAACCCCCGCTTCACCAGCAGCGGTCCCACCTCGGGGTCGCGGCCGCGGAAGTCGCGGTAGAGCACGTCCGCAGGCTTGCTGCCGCCCTTGCT
>JAFDZY010000303.1 GCA_018266685.1 Bacteroidota bacterium | reverse complement strand
GTTCCCCAGTTAGTATTGGGGCTGGTGCTTCCGGATGTGGAAATGGCGTCCGACGTGACATGTCCATACCAGCGATTATCATTTGACTTGGAATCATCTGCGGCAATGTAACTGGTTTGATATGACTGCGTGCCGATTCGACTGACCGAGCCAGAGGCCGAGGTGAAACCGGAAATTGGAGCTGTCGTATCAACGATGATGTCATCAAAAATGTCGGAAAAAACTGACGTTAAGTCTCCCGATACAGGGTAGTACTTTCCGCGACTATTGATTGCCATATGCCAAAGTTCCTGCGGGCGAACTTTATCGTAGCCCTTAGTGGCATCGCTGGTGTCTGAGGTTGTTGATGTGACATCATCCCAGTATGTGCTGCCCACAGCAAGACTGGCAAAGCCGGCATCGTACATGCCAAATGTTCCACCACTCCATTGGGGTGAAGTGCCATTTATTTTGGATAGGGTGCTGGCGGTGTTGCCATAACCAATCGTGTATTGTACTAAATGTTGCCACTCGGCAGGGTTATTTTTTGGATTCCAATATTCGCTAAAAGTGATCGATTTGCTTCCTTCTGTAAATGTTTCGACGCCTGTCTTTTTTATTTTTGGAATGACTTCATTGGCTATTCCAGACTGTAGATCGGTTGCCCAAAAATAAAATGCAATGTCGGATAGTGTTGGATAGGCATAATATTTTGTCTTGCTACCAGATCCTATACTTACTACCCGGGTTCCAATAGAATCTCGATATATCTGTGTTTGAGGGTTAGATGTCGAATAAGATTGGACGCCATATGGTGACGCCGGGTGATTGGTGGATGGTGGTGCCGGTGTTGGTAGCGCGGCAATGTCCTTGCCATCGTAGTTCTGAATGGGTATATTGTCGGAACTGCTGGCCAGCCTCATATCGGTTTCGAATGATGTTCCTGGCAATCCTGCATCGTTGTAAGCGAAGTTCCATCCGCCGTCTGATAAAAATATATGATATGCGCGGCGGCAAGTTAAAGGTGTGCTATCTATTGTGCCAGGTGTGGTATTCCACGGGCTGTTGGCACCAGTGGTTTGTAGGTATTTTCCAGCGTTCCAAACTAAAACCTGTGAGGGCGTGCTGCCCGCTGCGTCGAGTTGATCTAGCCAGGTACTGAAGTTGCTTTTTTGCGCGCCAGTAAATTTGGCAATGGTATTATTATTTCCACATCCGCCAGAATTTGATGGTATGCCGTTGCAGGCAAACGACTGCCATGCCAGGCGAAACTGATTATCATACTTTGTACTGTTAATCAAGACGTTCTTCAAGCCACTGCGGACATAGGAAAGACGGCTCATTGAGCAATTTTTAGTCTTGTCGATGTCCTTCCCATTGCTGTTGTCGCACCAATTCATACTGCCTGAGGTGTCGACGGATAGGATTACGTTAGGAATAGGTGCTTTGTATGCAGTTCCTGCGGGATATTGTACGAGCGATAAAGGCGCTGCATAGCCAAGTCCTGGCATGCCTATGGCTGTTATCAAAATAGCGAGGGTGGTGCGTTGCGGGCGATACGTGATGCGCATGGCAAGACTCCAGTACAAAAATATGAATATGAATGAAGTAGGTGTTGCAGTCGCTATTCAGCAACCTGCAGCGACAGCGTAGATTGCAGAACGACCTCACTGCCGGGTTTATTGCCACGGGCTAGGGCAGTAATGCGGTAAACAAAGAGTTTTTTGCGTGCCGGGGCAAAACGTTCCACGTTGGAGCCGGGCGGCATATTGGCCAGTAGTGATACGTTGGGGTCCACGTAGGGCATTACCTCCACCCAATACCATGCACCTTTGCCAGCGGTTTTGTCCGCCAGAATGGGGTTGGCGGTTGCATCGGCACTGACGCCAGTGAATTGGCCATAGCGGGCGCCTACGTCATTGGCGATCATGGCACTCAGGGTGGTGTTGTCGTTCCAGAAGTCCTGCGCGCCCGCACGTTTTTGGCAAATTCCCTTATAGCACTTGGTCGTGGGTTGTTTGACTTCAATTGTTGAGAGCAGGTTTTCCAGGTCTTTGGTTTCAATGTCGAAATACACCTCGGCACCGGCTGTGGGGGGAATTGGCGGCGTAACGGTGTTGTCGCCGGCTTGTGGCGCGGGACGGCAAAGATCGACATTACTGGGAGTCGGGATGCATATGCTGCCGTCGGACTTGACACCGCGGATGTCGAATTCCGCATCCTGCAGCATGGCCTGGGCGGCTTCGAATGCGCGGCGGTAGTCGGCATCGTTGCCTACGACGATTTCGTTGAATAACGCGCTGCGCGCGGCCCATAGCGCCAACAGCATGGATAGCAGAACGAAGACGATGACGACGTAAAGCGCCACACCACGTTGGCGTTTGCCCTGGCGCGACGAGTGCGAAGCTCGAATGAAGGTGGTTTGCATGGTGGATTTTCCTAAACCTGGCCTTGGCTTCGGATCTGGTAGATGTTGCGGAACACCATCTTCAGGCGGTCGCCGTAGGACGTGTCGGTACCGCTACAGTTTTTGTATGTGGCGCCAGGTGTGGAAACCGGCTCGGTGCCCGTGAGTTCGAGGCACACCTCGATCGCAT
>JAFDZY010000302.1 GCA_018266685.1 Bacteroidota bacterium | reverse complement strand
TACCCGGACCCGATTACCTATTACTACATCGGTGAAGCGCTGAAGGACCAGGGTAAGTATGCCGAGGCCATTGCCGCCTACAACAAGTACAAGGAGAAGAACCCCGGCGATACCCGTGCCGATGCCAGCCTGGCTTCCTGCCAGCAGGCCCAAGCATGGAAGGATTCGCCCACCCGCTACAAAGTGGACCCCGAAGTGCTGCTCAACAGCCCCCAGTATGATTTCAGCGCCACCTTCTCCGACAAGCGCAATTCCGATGTGGTGTTCGTGAGCAGCCGCCCCGCTTCCACCGGTACGGAAACCGATGGCATTGCCGGGGAAAGTTTCACGGACCTCTATGCCAGCAGCCGTGACAAGCTCGGCAAGTGGAGCGAGCCCGTGCGCCTGCAGCCCACCATCAACACAGCTGGCGCTGAAGGCCCGGCCGTGTTCAATGAGAAGCGCAACATGATGTACTTCACCCGGTGCCCGCACGAAAAGAAGAAGGCCTTCGGCTGCGACATCTGGGTGAGCAAAAAGGTGGGCAACGACTACAGCGAGCCCGTTATGCTGCCGTTGAAGCCCCAACAGGACAAAAAGGACACCTCCACCATCACCATCGGCCACCCGGCCATCTCCAAGGACGGGGCCATGCTGGTGTTCAGCAGCAACATGAAGGGAGGCCAGGGCGGCAAGGACCTTTGGAAAGTGAGCTTGGACAAGAACGGCATGCCCATGGGCCAAGCCTCCAACTTGGGCAAGGAGGTCAATTCGCCGAAGGACGACATGTTCCCCTTCCTGCGGGAGAACGGCGACCTCTACTTCGCCAGCAACGTCATTGGCGGCATGGGCGGCATGGACATTTACCACGCGGCCAAAACCGGCGACGGTGCCTGGGGCCATGTGGAGAACATGAAGTACCCCCTGAACAGCAGCGGGGATGATTTCAGCATCATCTTCGACGGCAACGAAGAGCGCGGCTTCTTCACCTCCAACCGCCCCGGCGGCAAAGGAGAGGACGACATCTGGCGCTTTTATGTGCCTGACATGGTATTTGCGCTCCAGGGCGTGGCCAAGGACAAAGCCACCGGCAATCCCCTGCCCGGCACCAAGATCGAAGTGGTGGGCACCGACGGGTCCAACTTCAGCGCCCTCACGGATGAGAACGGCGGATTCAACTTCGAGGAGAACGGCAAGGACCGCTACATCAAGGAGAACACCAGCTACACCATCCGCGCCAGCAAGGAGGAGTACCTGGTGGTGAACGACCAGATCACCACCGTGGGCCTCAAGGAAAGCACCACCTTCGTGAAGGAATACCTGCTGCAGCCCGCCGCCAAGAACGTGGCCATCGCCCTGCCGGAAGTGCTGTTTGAACTGGACAAGGCCAGCCTTACGCCACAAGGCAAGGACTCCTTGCAAACCCTGTACAATACGCTTACGGAAAACCCCACCATCACCATTGAACTGGCTGCGCACACCGATACCCGCGGTTCCGACAAGTACAACATGACCCTCTCCCAAAACCGCGCCCAGAGCTGCGTGAACTACCTCATCAGCAAAGGCATCGATCCCGCCCGCATGGTGGCCAAGGGCTACGGCGAAACCCGCCCCAAGATCACCGATGCGGAGATCGCCAAGATGGCCACCACCGAGGAGAAGGAAGCAGCCCACCAGAAGAACCGCCGCGTGGAGTTCAGCGTGAAGAGCTTCGACTTTGTGCCCAAGGCCAACGAGGCGCCTGCCCCTGGCTCCAACTAGCGCAACCATGCAGTGAAAGGGCATCCCGTGCTTGCGGGGTGCCCTTTTGTTTAAGACCCATGAAAGAGGATACTTCCCGGTACGGCCAGCGCGGCGTGAGCAGCGGCAAGGAAGACGTTCACAAGGCCATTGCCCAGATCGATAAGGGACTTTTTCCCAAAGCCTTCTGCAAGATCGTGCCCGACGCGCTTGCCGGAAGTGACGAACACTGCATCGTGATGCATGCCGACGGCGCGGGCACCAAAAGCGCCCTGGCCTATGCTTATTGGAAGGAAACCGGGGACATCAGCGTGTGGCGCGGCATTGCCCAAGATGCCGTGGTGATGAACCTGGACGACCTGCTGTGCGTGGGCGCCACCGATCGCATCTTGCTCAGCAGCACCATCGGCCGCAACAAAAGGCTTGTACCCGGCGAAGTGATCGCAGCCATCATTAACGGCACCGAGGAATTCCTGCAACGCATGCGGGACCTCGGCATCGGCATCCACAGCACCGGCGGCGAAACGGCCGACGTGGGCGACCTGGTGCGCACCGTGATCGTGGACAGCACGGTAACCTGCCGCATGCGCCGCGACCGCGTGATCAACAATGCGCGCATCCAGGCGGGCGATGCGGTGGTGGGCCTCGCCAGCTACGGCAGGGCCACGTACGAGGATGCCTACAACGCGGGCATGGGCAGCAACGGCCTCACCAGTGCGCGGCACGACATGTTTGCCAACTACATGGCCACGGCGTTTCCCGAAACCTTCGACCCAGGGACCCCGGCGGAGCTGGTGTACTGCGGCCAGGCCAGATTGACCGACCCGTTGGAGGGCACCCCGCTCGACTTTGGACGTGCCGTGCTTTCCCCTACGCGCACCTACGCGCCTGTTGTCCGTGAAGTGTTGAAAACGCTTGGCACGGAGGTGCATGGCATGGTGCATTGCAGCGGTGGCGCACAGGCCAAGGTGCTGCACTTCATCGATGGCCTGCGTGTAGTGAAGGACAACCTGCTGCCGGTGCCGCCGCTGTTCGCCGCCATCCAGCGCATGAGCGGCACCCCTTGGCAGGAGATGTACAAAGTGTTCAACATGGGCCACCGCATGGAGTTCTATGTGCCGTCGGCGAAGACCGCTGAACTGCTTGCCATCGCTGCCGCATTTGGCATTGATGCGCAGGTCATCGGCCGGGTGGAGGAGGCCCCCGGCAAGGAGGTGTTGCTCACCAGCCCCCACGGCACCTTCAGCTATACCGCCTGACCGCCGCAACGGCACACCATGAGCGATCTTCTTTCCAAGCTCTCCGCCATTCATGACCGCCGCGAGGAAGTGGGCAAGCAGCTCGCCGACCCGGCCGTGATCGCACAGCGCGAACGCTTCGTGGCCCTGAACCGCGAATACCGCGACCTGGAGCCCGTGGACCAAGCCTACCTAAACTACCGCCGCCTTGTGGAACAGTTGCACGGGGCGGAGGAGATGCTCCGTTCGGAACGCGATCCGGAACTGCTCGAAATGGCGCGCGCGGAAAAGACGGAGCTGGGTGGCACCATCACGGCGATGGAAGAGGAGATCAAGATGCTCCTGGTGCCGAAGGACCCGAATGATGAGCGCAATTGCACCATGGAGATCCGCGCGGGCACAGGCGGGGACGAGGCCGGCATCTTCGCGGGCGACCTGTTGCGCATGTACACGCGCTACTGCGAAGGCCGCGGCTGGAAGGTGGAAGTGGCGGACAGCAGTGAGAACAGCGCCGGAGGCGTGAAGGAGGCCGTACTCAACGTGGAAGGCGCAGGCGCCTATGGCGTGCTGAAGTTCGAGGCTGGCGTTCACCGCGTGCAACGCGTGCCCCGCACGGAAGCCAGCGGCCGCATACACACCAGCGCCGCCACTGTGGCCGTGCTGCCCGAAGCCGAGGAGTTCGATGTGGAGCTCAAGGAGAGCGATGTGAAGATGGAGACCGCGCGCAGTGGCGGCGCCGGCGGCCAAAACGTGAACAAGGTGGAGACAAAGGTGCGCCTCACCCACATCCCCACAGGGCTGGTGGTGATGTGCCAAACGGAGCGCTCGCAGCTCGGCAACCGCATGAAGGCCATGCAAATGCTCCGCAACAAGCTCTACGAGGAAAAGGTGCACGCAGCGGACGAAGCCCTTTCCGCCCACCGCCGAAGCCAGGTTTCCAGCGGGGACCGCAGCGCCAAGATCCGCACGTACAACTATCCGCAAAGCCGCATCACCGACCACCGCATCGAATTCACCGTGCACAACTTGGCCGAGGTGATGGACGGTGCATTGGAACCGCTCATTGACGCCCTCCAACTCGCCGACCGCACGGAAAAGCTCCAAGCCGGGGAGGCAGGCTGAGCCGTACACGC
>JAFDZY010000301.1 GCA_018266685.1 Bacteroidota bacterium | reverse complement strand
GCATGGGGTCGATGTTTCCCTGCAAGCGGATCTGTGCCAGTGCAGTGATCAGATTTTCGGTAATGGCGATTCCGGTAACGGGTCCGTCGTCGTTTAACCCCACGAATAGCACACCTGTCCTGCCGGAATCATTCACATCATTGCTGAATGCGCAGATGTCATGGTAAATGTCCGCCTTGTCGGAAGTGGATGGTTTGAACTCCACGAACTCCGATTCACCACTCTTCCAGAGTCCGATCAATTCTTCGTCCGATAGCATGCCTCAAAGTTCGTTCAAGTAGTGATCCCCTTCAGCATCTCCAGGATCTCCTGTTCCAGCCCCTCGATCTCCGCTTCGATCGCCTCCAGCTCACGCGGCGGCGTGTACACGTAGAACTCGCGCGTCAGCGGGACCTCGTAGCCCACTTTGGTCTTGCTTTCATCGATCCAGGCATCCGGCACGTGCGGCAGCACCTCGCGCTGGAAATAGGCTTCGATGGATTCGTTCAGCGGCACGCTTTCGGTGTCGCGCAGGTCGGAGTCCGGCTCGGGCTTGCCTTTGGCATCGCGGCATACGGCGGCGTTGGGGTCGCGCTCGCCGAGTGCGCTCAGGACGGCCTTGGTTTCAGCCGGTACCAAGCCAAGTGCTGCGGCCTTGTCGGCCTTCTTCAGCTCGGCCAAAAAGGACTTGCGGTCCATGAACAGCCGATCGGCGGGCAGGCCGGCCAATACGGCCTTGATGGCCTGCTGCCGTTGCTGGCCTGCGGCGATCTCCTGCAGGCGCGCGGCCTCGTTCTTCGTCTTCTTGCTGGTGGCCAGGCTGGCAAAGGCCTTTACGCCGTCCAGCCGCGCGATGCGCTCCGGGCTGGCCTGGAAGTTCAGCTGCAGGGGCCGCTCCACGGTGATCTTGCGGTAGCCGAAGTGCGTGTTGGGGAACACCTTGCTTACGATCCGCCGTTCCTCCTTTCCATCGAGGTTGAAGCTCATTTCGGCGCCATCGCTGAACTCGCCGTAGAGCCGGGTGATGTCGGCGATCTGGTCGTCGGTGATCAGGTTGCGCTTGTTGCCGAGGCTCTTGCGCATCTTGGCGAAGAAGAGGCGGGCGTCCAACAGTTGCACCTTGCCCTTGCGCTCCTTCGCCTTGCGGTTGGTGAGCACCCAGATGTAGGTGCTGATGCCGGTGTTGTAGAAGAGCTGGTCGGGCAGGGCCACGATGCCTTCCAGCCAGTCGTTCTCGATGATCCAGCGGCGGATCTCGCTTTCGCCGCTGCCGGCATCCCCGGTGAACAAGGGGCTGCCGTTGAAGACGATGGCGATGCGGCTGCCGCCATTTTCCACGGGCTGCAGCTTGTGCAGCATGTGCTGCAGGAAGAGGAAGGCGCCGTCGTTGATGCGCGGCAGTCCGGCACCGAAGCGCCCGGCAAAGCCCAGCTTTTCATGCTCGGCCTCCACGGCCTTCTGCTGCTGCTTCCATTCCACGCCAAAGGGCGGATTGGCCAGCATGTAATCGAACTTTTTGCCCGCGTGGCCATCGTCCTTCAGCGTATCGCCAAGGATGATGTTGTCGGCGTTCTCGCCCTTGATGAGCATGTCGCTCTTGCACACCGCCCAGGAATCGTCATTTACGTCCTGCCCGAAGAGGTGCGGGCGGCTCTTACTGTTCAGGCTTCGCAGGTAATGTTCCGCCGTGCTGAGCATGCCGCCGGTGCCGCAAGTGGGGTCGTAGATGGTCTTCACCACGTTGCTCCGGGCCAGGTCGGACTCCTCGTTCAGCAGCAGGTCAACCATCAACTGGATCACTTCGCGCGGTGTAAAATGCACCCCCGCCTCTTCGTTGCTCTGTTCAGCGCCGATGCGGATCAGTTCCTCGAAGACGTATCCCATCTGGGTGTTGTCCACCGTTTCGGGGCGCAGGTCCAAGGAATCCTTGTTGAATTCCTTCACCACGGCGTAGAGCAGGTCTTTCTCTGCCAGGTATGCCACCTGCTCGCCGAACTTGAACTTCTCGAAGATCTCGCGCACGTTGGGGCTGAAGCCGCTGATGTAGCCCGTGACGTTGGCGGCCACGTTGGCGGGGTCGTCCAGCAGCTTGGCGAAGGTGAGCGCGCTGGTGTTGTAAAAGGGCAAGCCGGTGGCACGCGTAAGGATGCCGGCCTTCACGTTGTCGCTCTTGCCCTCCAGCTTGGCGGCTTCCTTCAGCACTTGGGTCTTGGTGTCCAGCAGTACGCTATCAAAGCGCTTGAGCACGGTGAACGGCAGGATCACCTTGCGGTATTCGCTGCGTTTGTACGGCCCCCAGAGCAGGTTGCAAATGCTCCAGATGAAGTTGGCAAGTTGCTGGTGGGTCTGTGTGCTCATTGGGGGTGGCAAAGTAGCTTGTGACCGTGGAATTGCCTTCGTTTTTTAATGCCCTTGAGTTGTTCAATAGTAGAGCCGGAGCAGTTGCCCTATGGGTGTGCGCAGTCCGCTCCCTTGCAAGGCGGCGCGCAAGTCGCCAAGCCTGTATGGCACATGGTCCAGGACATGCTCCAGCCTTTGTGTGGCGAACGATGTTCCTCCATGCTTCACCTCCTTCACCAATCCCTTTTCCACGGTCACTTTCACGCTCACTTCCACGCCATCAACAAAGCCTTGGCGTTCCACGGTGAAGGGTGGCGATTCGGCGTAGTTCCATTCCCAGGTGCGGT
>JAFDZY010000300.1 GCA_018266685.1 Bacteroidota bacterium | reverse complement strand
TCCACCTTGCGTTGGTCGATCACGCACTGAAGGTGGCGGATGGTGCTGCCGTCGTTGAGGGCGATGAAGCGGTCGTTGCGGAAGGTGCGCACCCAGCCGGCCACGGTAACGGTGGTGTGGGTGAGGGCGGTGTCGTCCAAGACTTGCTTGATGGAGTGCATGTCGATCAGATGATCCGGCGATAAGATGATCAGATGATCAACGACCGACGGAACGTTGGAATGGCTGCAAAGGAACGATGACGGCGGGAATGCATGGCCGGGTGCCAGGCTGTCCGGGACTTGCCTATTCAATCACCAAGCGTTGGTATGCCCGGCCTGCGGTAGTTTAGCCCGCTGTGAGCCACGCTGCCCCTCCCCAAACTACTTCCGCCCATGACCCGCGAAGCCGAAATTGAAACGGCCTTTGTCGACAAGCTACAGGAGCTGAAGTACACCTATCGCGCGGATATCTGCGACCGGGCCACGCTGGAGGCCAACTTCAAACAGAAGTTCGAGGCCCTCAACCGCTGCAACCTCACGCCTTCCGAGTTCGCGCGGTTGCGGGACGAGATCATCCGTGCGGACGTGTTCAGCGCTTCCAAAATGCTGCGCGAGCGCCAGCTCTTCACCCGCGAGGACGGCACACCGCTCTACTACACCTTGGTGAACATCAAGGATTGGTGCCGGAACGACTTCGAGGTGGTGAGCCAGTTGCGCATGAACACCGAGAACAGCCACCACCGCTACGATGTGATGCTGCTCATCAATGGCCTCCCGGTGGTGCAGGTGGAGCTGAAGAGCCTGGACGTGAGCCCCCGCCGGGCCATGCAGCAGATCGTGGACTACAAGAGCGATCCCGGCAACGGCTACACCAACTCGCTGCTCTGCTTCGTGCAGTTGTTCATCGTCAGCAACCAGAGCAACACCTACTACCTCGCCAACAACAACAACGCGCACTTCAGCTTCAACGCGGACGAGCAGTACCTGCCGGTATACCAACTGGCGGCGGAGGACAACACCAAGATCACCCACCTGCACAGCTTCGCCGAGAAGTTCATGAGCAAGTGTACCCTGGCCGAAATGATCAGCAAGTACATGGTGCTGGTGGCGAGCGAGCAGAAGCTGCTGGTGATGCGCCCCTACCAGATCTATGCGGTGAAGGCCATTGTGGACTGCATCCACCAGAACCGGGGCAACGGCTACATCTGGCACACCACGGGCAGCGGTAAAACGCTTACCTCCTTCAAGGCATCCACCTTACTGAAGGAGAACCCGGACATCGACAAGTGCCTCTTTGTGGTGGACCGCAAGGACCTGGACCGGCAGACCCGCGAGGAGTTCAACCGCTTCCAAGAAGGCTGCGTGGAAGAGAACACGAACACCGAAACCCTCGTGCGCCGCATGCTCAGCGACGACTATGCGGACAAGGTGATCGTGACCACCATCCAGAAACTGGGCTTGGCCCTGGACACCGACCCCAAGAAGGGCTATCGCGAACGGTTGGGATCGCTCAGCGACCAGCGCGTGGTCTTCATCTTCGATGAGTGCCACCGCTCGCAGTTCGGCGACAACCACAAGGCCATCAAGGAATTCTTCCCCAAGGCACAGCTCTTCGGCTTCACCGGTACGCCCATTTTCGAGGACAACGCGAGCTACCTGCAGGTGGACGGCACCGAAGCGACCCTGAAGACCACGGCGGACATCTTCCAAAAGGTACTGCACGCCTATACCATTACCCACGCCATCGAAGACCGCAACGTGCTGCGCTTCCACATCGACTACTTCGAGGGTGCCGAGCCGCTATCGGTGGGCAGCGATGCGCATAAGCAGGCCGTGGTGAAGGCCATCCTTAACAAGCATAACGCAGCCACGAATGATCGGCGTTTCAATGCCGTGTTCGCTACGGCTAGCATCAACGAGGCCATCCAATACTACGAACTCTTCAAGCAGGCGCAGAAGGAACGTGCCCAGGTGATCGAGGGCTACCAGCCGCTGAACATCGCCTGCGTCTTCAGTCCACCGGCCGATGCGGTGAAGAAGCCCGGCGATGCCAACAGCGAACGCAATGCGGCGGACATTCGGCAACTGCAGGAAGACCTACAGCAGGAACGAGAGGACAACAAGAAGGAGCAGGAGAAGAAGAAGAAAGCCCTCACGGCCATCATCGCCGACTACAACACCCAGTACGGCACCAACCATACGCTGGGCGAGTTCGATACCTACTACCAGGATGTGCAGCAGCGCATCAAGTTCCAGCGCTTCACCAACGAGGACTACAAGCCCAAGAACAAGATCGATGTGGTGATCGTGGTGGATATGCTGCTCACCGGTTTCGACAGCAAGTACCTGAACACGCTGTACGTGGACAAGAACCTGAAGTACCACGGACTGATCCAGGCCTTCTCGCGCACGAACCGCATCCTCAACGACACCAAACCCTACGGCAACATCCTCGACTTCCGTGGGCAGCAGGGCGCCGTGGACCAAGCCATCGCCCTCTTTAGCGGCGAGCAGAAGGACCGCGGCAAGGAGATCTGGCTGGTGGAACCCGCCCCGGTGATGGTGCGCAAGTTCCAGGACGCCGTGGCCGCCATGGGCAGCTTCCTGCACACCAGCAATTTGGCCATGGAACCGCAAGCCGTGTACAACCTGCAAGGCGATGCCGCACGCATCGAGTTCATCACCCGCTTCAAGGAGGTGCAACGATTGAAGACCCAGCTGGACCAGTACACCGACCTCAGCGAAGCCGAGAAAGCCACCATTAACAACACGCTGTCCGAGGACCAATTGCGCGCCTTCCGCAGCAGCTACCTGGAAACGGCCAAGCTGATCAAGGAGAAGCGCGAACGCGAGGGCGATGCGGCCGGTGCCGCCGTGCAACAGCTGGACCTGGAGCTGGTGCTCTTCGCCAGCGCCGTGGTGGACTACGATTACATCATGGGCCTCATCAGCCGCTTCACCCACGGCAAGCCCAGCAAGCAGAAAGTGACGCGCGTTCAGCTCATCAGCCTGCTGGGCAGCAGCGCCAACCTGATGGACGAGCGCGAGGAGATCACCGCCTACATCAACACCCTTCAGGTGGGTAAGGGCCTAAGCGAGCAGGAGATCAGGGAGGGCTATCAGCGCTTCAAGGCCGCCAAGCATGCGGCGGAGTTGGCCGTGATCTCGGAAGCCAACGGCCTGCCTGTGGACGCGGTACAGGCCTTCGTTGAGACCATTCTGGGCCGCATGATCTTCGATGGCGAAGCACTCACCGACCTGCTGGCCCCCTTGGAGTTGGGCTGGAAGGAACGCAGCGCCCGCGAGCAGAGCCTGATGAAGGACCTCGTGCCATTGCTGAAGAAGCAGGCTCAAGGGCGCGAGATAAGCGGACTCACGGCCTATGAGTAAGCAAGCGAAGAAGGGGCTGGTGCCGGACTTGCGCTTCCCCAATTACCGGAAGAGTGGTGAATGGAGTGCGCAGCCTTTGCGCAAGGCATGTCAAATGAAGGCAGGCACCTTTGTTCAGGCAGCAGAGATATTCGACAAGGAAGCTGAAGGTCTCTACCCTTGTTATGGAGGGAACGGATTGCGTGGCTTCACGCGTTCCTACACACATGAAGGAACTTACCCGTTGATCGGAAGGCAAGGAGCGCATTGCGGAAACGTCGTGTGGGCAGAAGGTCGTTTCCATGCCACCGAACACGCGGTTGTGGCTGCTGCTAACGAAGGGGTCAACACTCGTTGGCTCTACCATGTGCTGGACCACGCGCATCTGAATCAGTATGCCACCGGTCAAGCCCAACCGGGTTTATCCGTGGAAGGGCTGGAGAAGGTCGAGATACCGTTCACCGATGACCAGGATGAACAGGAGAAGATCGCCGCCTGCCTCTCTTCCTTGGATGCGCTGCTGGCCGCAGAGCGCGCGAAGTTGGAAGCCCTGCGGGAGCACAAGAAGGGCCTGATGCAGCAGCTCTTCCCGGCCGAGGGGGCGAAGGTGCCCGCGCGGAGGTTTCCGGGGTTCGGGGGGGAGTGGATGGAGAAGACCATGTCAGACCTAGCTGACATCACCACTGGAAATAAGGATACGCAGAATAAGGTGGCGGACGGATCCTATCCATTCTTCGTTCGTTCAAAAACGATCGAGCGTATCAATTCATTCTCCTACGACGGTGAAGCAATACTCACCGCCGGGGATGGTGTTGGTGTAGGCAAGGTCTTCCACTACATAAACGGGAAGTTCGATTTCCACCAACGGGTCTACTGTATCTACAACTTCAAGCAGGGCGTGTCTGGGAAGTTCGTCTTTCACTTCTTCTCTGAGCATTTCGACCAGCGCGTGATGCGCATGACCGCTAAGAATTCAGTCGATTCGGTCCGGATGCCCATGATTGCCGAAATGCCGGTGGCCATTCCTAAGGACCCATCCGAACAAGACGCTGTAGCCACTTGCCTTTCATCTTTAGATGAGCGGATCTCCCTGCAAGTCGAGCGTGTCGCATTACTGGAAGATCACAAGAAGGGGCTGATGCAGGGCTTGTTCCCTCCTGTCAACTAAATCGAAGCGACTATGACCCACGCGGATGTAGCTAAGACGATTGCAGACCTGAAGGACAAGAACATAGTACTTCTCTACGCCTTCAATTCAAGCGGTAAGACACGCCTTTGTGTTGAGTACAAGAATTTCACCAAGGATCCGAGAACGGGCGATCACGCTGGCATCTACTACAACGCATACAGCGAGGATCTATTCCAGTGGGACAACGACGAAGAGAACGACAACGCGAACATCAGACTCAAGGTGGTCCCAAGTAGCCTGAACGACTTCCATAGCCTCCTTCTGGACAAGCCAGAGAACATTGCCGATAAGCTCGCCATCTATCAACCGGGCTACAAATTCGAGCTTGTACCATATGCTGACAGAGAACGCGGCATTGAGGCGGTCGTGTTCACAACGAATGATGATACTGGTACACAGATCAAGATCTCGCGTGGTGAAGAGCGAACCTTCGTTTGGTGCTTCTTCCTTGCGCTATTCGAGGTTGAAGACTGGTCGAAGAAGCAGAATGCCCATATCTACATCGATGACCCTGTTTCAAGTCTGGATGACCACAACCTCTTCATTACAGCTCAAGCCATCCACGACCTGATCCTGTCCAACTACAAATCGAAGAAGGTCATCATATCAACCCATCACATTGGGCTGTTCTCCGTGCTCGCCACATGGCTAGCACAGCTGAACGACAAGAAAAAGAAGGACTCAGGTCCACTGGCTGCTTACGTCCTCAGTAATCAGAAAGGAGTCCTGAACCTATCAAGCACCACAGATGAGGTCTTTCTGTACCACCTCCATTTACTGAAGACACTGCAAAAGGCAAGTGAAGAGAAGGAGGTCTACAGGTACCATGTAGTGTTGCTCAGGCAGGTGTTGGAAAATGTTGCCTCCTTCCTTGGCAGAAGCAAGTGGGGCTCCGTGCTGAGCGATATCAAAGTTCCCAACCCGGATGAAGTGGCTAACGTGATCAATTCGCTGTCGCATCAAAGCGCATTCAGACTACAGTACAACAAGCTTTCTGGAGCAGAAGAGGGAGACTTCACTCTTGTGCTGAAGAATCTGGTAGACCACTACCAATTCAAGCTGAACTAAAGCCCATGACCGCCAAACAACAAGAGCAACTGGGCAAGACCCTGTGGGCCATCGCCGATAGCCTGCGCGGGGCCATGAACGCGGACGACTTCCGCGATTACATGCTCAGCTTCCTCTTTCTGCGCTACCTGAGCGACAACTACGAGGCCGCTGCCAAGAAAGAGCTGGGCAAGGACTACCCGTCCCACGACAAGGAGGCCCTGAAGCAGCGCAAGGCGAACAGTAACCTGCAGGTGTGGTACAATGAGAACAAGGCGGACGTGCCGGCCTTCGAGCAGCAGATGCGCAAGAAGGTGCACTATGTGATCGAGCCGCCCTACCTGTGGAGCAGCATCGCGGAGATGGCGCGCACCCAGCACAAGGAGTTGCTGGAGACCCTGGGCAAAGGCTTCAAGTACATCGAGGAGAAGAGCTTCGAGAACGCCTTCATGGGCCTGTTCTCGGAGATCAACCTGAACTCCGATAAGCTGGGCCGCACGCCAACGGACCGTAACGCCAAACTCTGCGACATCATCCAGGAGATCGCGAAGGGCATCGCGGATTTCGACACCGACGCCGATACGCTGGGCGATGCCTACGAGTACCTGATCGGGGAGTTCGCGGCGGGTTCGGGCAAGAAGGCCGGTGAGTTCTACACGCCCCAGCAGATCAGCAGCATCCTCTCGCAGATCGTGGTGCTGGATCCGCAGGACCCGGAGCAAGGCCCCAAGAAGAAGCTGGACAAGGTGCTGGACATGACCTGCGGCTCGGGCTCCCTGCTGCTGAACGTGCGCAACGTGCTGAAGAAGCGCGGCGGCAGCATCGGCAAGCTCTACGGGCAGGAGAAGAACATCACCACCTACAACCTGGCGCGCATGAACATGCTGCTGCACGGTGTGAAGGACACGGAGTTCGCGATCCACCACGGCGATACGCTCAAGAACGACTGGGAGCTGCTGAACGAGATCAACCCGGCGAAGAAGGTGATGTTCGACGCCATCGTGGCCAATCCGCCCTTCAGCCTGCGCTGGGAGCCCAACGAGGAAATGGCCAAGGACTTCCGCTTCGCGAGCTACGGCCTGGCCCCCAAGAGCGCCGCCGATTTCGCCTTCCTACTGCACGGCTTCCACTTCCTGAAGGATGAAGGCACCATGGCCATCATCCTGCCGCACGGCGTGCTGTTCCGTGGTGGCGCCGAGCAGCGCATCCGCGAGAAGCTTTTGAAGGACAACCACATCGACACGGTGATCGGTCTGCCCGGCAAGCTCTTCTACTCCACGGGCATCCCCGTGTGCATCGTGGTGCTGAAGAAGTGCAAGAAGTTCGATGATGTGCTCTTCATCAATGCCAGCGACGAGTATGTTCCCGGCAAGCGCCAGAACTCGCTGGACCCCGAGAAGCACATCAAGCGGATCGTGGACACCTATCAGTACCGGCCCAAGTCCATCGACCGCTACGCGCGCCGGGTGTCCATGGCGGAGATCGCCAAGAACGACTACAATCTGAACATCACGCGCTATGTGAGCGTGGCGAAGGTGGATGCGAAGGTGGATCTGGGCGAAGTGCATAAACGGCTCCAGGACATCGACAAGCGGATCGCGGCGGCGGCCAAGGAGCACAACCAATACTTGAAGGCATTGGGGCTGAAGCCGCTGTGAAAAATGTTCGGGAGCACGCAAGCCGGGGCGAGAGGCCTGGGCACCCCCCTATTCCACCACCAAGCGTTGGTGCGTGCGGCCTTCGGCGCTTTCCAGCGAAACCAAAAAGAACCCGGATGAAAGGCCGTTGATGTCCAGCAACAGCGTGGTGCCGCTGAACATTTCCTCCTGCACTACCCTTCCTGCGGCATCGCGGATGTGCAGCACGGCTTGCGCCTGTTCATGGTTGCAGCGCACCACAATGCTGCCGCGCGCAGGGTTGGGCCGCATGCTGAAAGTCGCACGGGACACACCTTCCGGAATACCGGAACACACATCCACGAACACGGCGGTGCTGTCCGTTGCGCTGCTCGTGCCGCCCGCGTTGGTTACCGTTAGCGTTACCGGCCACGTGCCCGGCAACGCATAGCATACCGTGGGGGTGCTATCCGTGCTGGTTGCGGGCACGCCGCCGGGAAAGGACCAGGACCGCGAGGAGACGCCGTTGGGTGAATGATCGGTGAAGGTGGTGCAATCGTTGGGGCACAGGGCGGTGCTGTCCACGGTGAACAATGCCACTGGGGCTTCCGGGAGGTGCCATTTGGCGATGCGTTGCGCGGGGATCCCGCCGGCGGTGGTGAAGCTGCCTCCCACGAAGAGGCTGTCGTGGTACACCTCCATGGTGCGCACATTGTCATTGCAGCCCGTGCCCACCGGCACCCAGGTGGTACCCGAAAGGCGCGCAATGTGGCTTGGCGTAGTGAATGCGCCGCCGATGTACAGCTGGTCGCGGTATACGGTCATGGCCGTCACAAAGTCGTTCAAGGTGCCGCCCACCTTCACCCACTGGCTTCCGTTCCATTTGGCCACGCGGCTGGCGGGCATGCCGTTGGCCTGGGTGAAGCGGCCACCGATGTAGAGCGTGTCCCGGAAAATGCAGTGTGTGAGCACGTCATCGTTCACACCCGCTCCCATGCGGTTCCATGCGCTGCCGTCCCATAAGGCGGTATGGTTCACCACGGAATCCCCGGCGTACTGGAAATTCCCTGCCACGAACAGCTGCCCCTCGAAGGGCATCAGTTCCGTTACCTGGTAGTTGCATCCGGTGGTGAGCGGCCCGTACGCACTCCCGTCCCAGCGTGCGATGTGTGCGAAGGGTGAGGAGAAGGCGCCGCCCACATAGAGCGTGTCCTGGAAATGCGCCATGCTGTACGCCGTGCTGTTGAAGGAGGAGCTGCTCACCCCGGTGAGATTGAACAAGTTCATCCCGTTCCAGAAGCGAACCCGTCCTCCATCCCCGATGTACAGGGCGGTATCGGTGGCATACAATCCGTCGGCGGCCATGAAGGAGCTCAGATTGGCTGCCTTGCTCCACGCACTGCCGTCCCACCGCGCCAAGAAGTAGGAACTGGAGGTCACACTGCCGATCTGCGTAAAGGTGCCGCCCGCATAAAGATCATCGTTGAACACTTCCAGCGCATAGACCGCGGAGCCTGCGCCTGTGCCCACGGGTGACCAGGTTTGGGCTTGGCTTATGGTGGGAATGGCGCAAAGCGCGAGCAGCGCGAAATGCGGAAGGGGAGGATGGGGCATGGCGGCAAGATAGGATCATACCCTTAATCCGCACGGGGTGCTTGGTGCCCTGGCGGTGCCTTCGAGAGCCGTAGGCACCATCCCCTTCGCGTTCTTCGCGCCTTCGCGTGCGGCTCGTTGGCGGTGAGGCTCTACGCCGCCCTATCTTTCACGGCCTACATGCCCACTGCATACACCGTGTACGTGATCGAACTCCAGCGCAAGGTCTTCACCGAGCACCGCAAGTTCCGCGAGGCCAACCCGCAGTACAACGGCGTGCTGGAATGCCTGTACGTGGGGCAAACGGCCAAGACTCCGCAGGAACGATTGGCACAGCACAAGAGCGGTGCGCGCACGGCCAGCGGGCACAAGCTCAGCAGCGACATCGTGCGCAAGTATGGCATGTACCTGCGGCCCAGCCTTTACCAAAACATCGGGCCGCTGAGCCGCGCGGAAGCGCTGGAGGTGGAGAAGGGCCTGGCGCTGGAGCTGCGGCGCAAGGGCTACGCGGTGTGGTGGGGTTAGAGGGGAGGGAATAGTTCGAGGTCCACAGGGAAGGGGTCCCGTGCGCCCCGTGAATTACTCCTTCACCACTTTCCGCATGAGCTGCTGGCCGTTCTGTTCCACCCGCACCACGTATACGCCAGTGGGCCATGCGGAGGCATCCACCATGATCGGCGCATCACCCGCCCGGGTGCCGGTAAGCACCGTGCGCGCCAGCACGTCGGTCACGGTCAACTGCACCGTGCCGGTGAGCGGGGGACTTATCCAAAACGTGCCATCTGCCGGGTTGGGCCACAACCCCATGCGCGGGCCGTCGGTTGTGCCCACGCCCGTAATGCCGAGTGCCTCGGTGATGGCGTGGTAAGCGTTCAGCTTCCCCATGCCCCAGCGGGTGCTGCCACCGGGCGGAATGGTGCCCGTCTTGTTATCGGTGAGGGCGGTATTGCGGATGATGCTGCGCACCCCGGCCGCCGTGAGCGCGGGCACCGCCTCCAGCAGCAGGGCCGCCGTGCCGGCAACGGCGGGCGTGGCCATGCTGGTGCCGCTCAGGCGTGCAAAGGGATAGTTGCGGCCCTGGAAGGGCACTTGCAAGATCGGGGAATAGCTGTTGTCCGTAAAGGAATTGATGGAGGAGGCGATGGACAGGCCCGGAGCGGTGATATCCGGCTTGATGCGCCCGTCCAGCGTGGGGCCGAAGGAGGAAAAACCGGCTATGCCGCCGGTGATGACGGTGCCGCCGGAAGACCACGTGGTGGACTGGCAGGCCGCTGCCGTGATGGCACTTTCGGTGCAGCCGGGTTCGCCGATGCCGTATTGCGCGTCTCCCGCCGTCCAGCCCGGCTGGCCGCCTTGGAAGGCCTGCCCCCAGTTGCCGACATCGTTGTCCAGCTCGGTCACATTCCAGCAGTGTACCGTGCCGGAAGGTGCCGTTACCTGCATCACCACCTTCAGCGCCGTGTTGGTGTTCTTGATGCGCAGGCGGAAGTGCGGCCTTCCGTTCAGCGGTTCGGCGGCTTCGGCGGCGAGGTTGAAGAACACCGTG
>JAFDZY010000299.1 GCA_018266685.1 Bacteroidota bacterium | reverse complement strand
CCCTTGATGCACTCGTTCTCGTAGAAGGCGCGCTTCCACGGGTCTTCGATGCCGAGCAGGTCGATCAAGTGCGTCCATGACAGGCTCAATACCAGTTCGTGGCCGAGCGGGGAAGGCAGGCGTTCGGATGTGGCCCCGGAAATCGTCACCGGTGGTGACGATTTCCGCAAAGTGCTGACTTCCAATAGATTCAACGATTTCGTCACCGCTGGTGACGAGATTGCAGCGGCCACTTGCGGGTAGGTGAGGTAGCAGGTACGCATACGCTCCAGCATGCGCACCCCAGAGCCGGGCACGCCCGCCGTGGCAAGGTCCCTCGCCACACGCTTGAGCAGCCCCGTGCCGTACGCGGCGCGGTCGTCGCCGTGCTGCTCGAATTCCACGATGTGGGCACCGATGAGCCAGTTCCGGATCACCAGCGCGCGGTTCACAGTGCGGGCAACACCGGCCAGGGTCTGCTCGTGTGCCTGCGCGATGCCGTCGAGGAGCGCCTTGTAATCCATGCTTCAGGCTGTTCTTGAGGCACGCGCATCGGCGGCGCGAAGAAGGGTTTCGAGATACGCGAGGCTGAACGGGCCAAAGCGGTCGCGTAGCGCCGTGGTGCGGGCGAGCCATGAAGGCCCGTGCGGCCCCTCGCCCATGCGCATGAAGGAGAGGTCGAGTTTCACCTTGGGCACGGCTTGCGGCCCCATTGTGATGGCAGGGAGTTCATCGTTGTCCCATACCCCGCGCGCGAACAAACGGCCATCGGCAGGCTCCTTTTCATTGGGCCACGAGCGGATGGAGAGGCGCACCTTGCCATGGTGCGCGGCGATGAGGTAGGCGGTGAGGTCGCGTTCGGCGGCGTCACTTTGGGCGGACAGCAGCCACGCAATCGCCGAGGCCAGTTCATGCCGGAAACCGGGCCGTTCCTTCTGCCGGGTGTTGTGCGGCGATTTGGCCCACGGCCCGCCAAGCTTCTCTTCGCCATCTTCCCGCATCATGGACATGAACGCGGTGTGGAGCTTACCTATGTCGTGCCACCAAGCAGCGTTGGTGATAGCGATGCCCAGCTCTCCATTGATGCCCGTTGCAGCCAGCAAAGCGCTCGTCTCGGCCACCACTTTTTCCGTGTGCCCGGTGAGTGTTTCCCACTCC
The DNA here is from genome assembly GCA_018266685.1 of Bacteroidota bacterium. Classification (GTDB taxonomy): domain Bacteria; phylum Bacteroidota; class Bacteroidia; order Flavobacteriales_F; family PHOS-HE28; genus PHOS-HE28. Next base: position 2,401 of record JAFDZY010000299.1, on the reverse strand, counting down.
CTGGTGAAAGTGCCTTTATCGTCCTCGTTCGCATCATGCGTGGACAATCCGGCATGCGTGATCGGCGTGGGCTTGTCCTTGGCATTGCCTGTCCAGCCCAGCGCATCCGAATACCCGCCGGCATCGACGTCCACCAGATAGATGGCACCGGGCAGGGCTTTGTCCGCTTCCACCCATCGCTTCTCCACGTGGTTCCAGCGCCACGCGCGCCTGGCTTTCTTGAGGAAGCTGGCAGCGGCCCCGACGGATGCGCGGCACAGTTCGTCACGCGCGGGCACCGGCTCCTCCGGGAAAGGCATCTCGCCCTCCACGACGCGCCAGAAGACCTGAACATCGGTATCGTTGCCATCGCGGATATAGCGGGAGATGTCGGTATCCTGGCCGCAGAGGTCGGGCGTGGTGTCGAACAGGTCGATGAGTTCACGGCGGCGGATCACCGGGCGGATGACTTTGCGTTGCGGCACCTTCACTTCGGACAGCTCGATGGGCGCGGCATTCCCCAATGAGGCAATGGCCCGTCTTGCTTCTTCGAGTTCCTTGGCCTCATAGGGCCGTGCCAACTCGTCCTTCTCGCCATCGCACGCGATATCCGCCCAATGGATCTCCGCATCGGTGTATTCCGCCTTGCGGTGGCAGCGTCCAAAGCGCTGGACTAACGAGGACCAAGGCGCCAGTTCCGTGATGAGCAGCCGCGCTGAGACGTCCACACCGGCTTCCACGGCCTGCGTGGCAATGATGATGCGGTCCCCATCGCCCTGCATGAGCTGTTCGCCCATGCTGCGGTCGCCGGGCCTGAACCGCGCATGGATCAAGCCCACGCGGGCAGGATCGTACAGCGGCGACTTGCCTTTGCCCTTGCTGCCTGCCAAGGCCCCGTATATCTCCTGTGCGCGAGAGACACGGTTGACGACCACCAAGGTGAGGGTGCCTTGAACATGCTTCTCCTTGATGAACGCCGCGAAGGTTTCGGTATACCCCTTCTGGCTGTTCGCCTTGCTCAGCGTGAAGGGGGCCTTGAAGACCTGCTTGGCCGCGTTGATCAATTTGAAAGGCCGCCCTTCAGTGTTGTTGCGCTCCGCATCGCTCAATCGGATCACCGGCCAACCTGTTCCCGGCGGCTGGTGGTCCACGGTGTCCAGACGCTCACCGGCGAGGGTGGCGCTCATCCACCAAGTAGGACATGCCCCATGCGTATGCATTGCTTCTTGATGGCGGAAGCCGTCGAATTGCGCACTGGTCTCCACGCCTACTCCCATCAACTGGGTCTCATCCATCACCCATAGGCAATCGTTGTTGAGCAGGGCGAAGTGCATGGGCCAGCGATATCGGCTCATACCGTATCCCCGGTTGAGCGCCCGGCTCAACAGCATGTCCTGCGTACCAATGAGGATGGCAGGCTTCTCCGGGTGGAGATCCCATTCCTTGCGGGCGGCATCAAGCTCTTCGCCGCCCATGAGAATAATGGGGGAATGGTCGCGCAACCAAGTAAGGTCCACTATGGCTTTTTCAGAAAGGCCGGTGGCATCCTTCAGCAAGCTGCCGATCCAGCCCTTCACTTCGCTCGCTGTCTGCTCCACCAACGTCCGCATAGGTAGGCAGTACACCAGCCTCTTCGGCCAGTCGGCGCGTTGCAAGGCCACGCGGTTCCACAGCCATGCGAGTACCACGGCGGCAGTCTTGCCCAAGCCCGTGGGAATATCGATCAGGTGCGATGTGCAAGGCCGGCCTGTATCGCCACCGGCCAGATCACGCTGGTACCCGTACGGCGCACGGTCTTCGCCGCCCATCGCCCTTCCGAAGAATTCCTCATAATTCATCACCTCTTCCAATTGCCGGTTTTTTCGCCGATCGGGGTTGCTCAAGGTAGGGTTTTGTTCGTTACATATAGCAACCCGTGCCATGCAGGATTGCGCTTCAGGGCATTTCGCGGGGTTGTCGGACAAATTGAGTGCCGCACAACGTCAAAACACGTCGTAGTGGCGGCAAGTCCTCTCTCCGGCAGCTTTCAAGGCCGGTGCAGTTGGTGGTTGATCCGGGGCGGATTGCATCATCGCGCCGTGGTTCATTGCAATAGCTGCCGCATCCGGGCGGAAACATTGACCACACGCAGGCTAATACACGAGCTTCGACAACTCCTCGGAGGCCATCGCTGACTTGTGCCCTTCCACAGGTAGGCTGCGCATGGCGCGGAGCACGGCTTCAGCCTGGTAGCGCACACCGGTCAGCGCCCGTTCCAGTTCAGCGGTGCCGAGGCTGCTGGGGTGGCTCCCGTGGAACTTCACCTCCTTCACCAATCCCTTTTCCACGGTCACTTTCACGCTCACTTCCACGCCATCAACAAAGCCTTGGCGTTCCACGGTGAAGGGTGGCGATTCGGCGTAGTTCCATTCCCAGGTGCGGT
>JAFDZY010000002.1 GCA_018266685.1 Bacteroidota bacterium | reverse complement strand
TGAAGACGCGCATGAGGACAAGGTAGGCACCATTCCCCTTCCGGCCCGTTCCTGTTCAAAAGTTCAGTTCTTGCGACCTTCGCGCCCATGAAGATCCAGGAAGCCGCCTCCGGCAAGCAACTGCATGATTGGCAACGCCTGCCTTGGCGGATCTACGCAGACGACAAGAACTGGGTGCCCCACCTTTTGCAGGATGTGGAAAAAGTCTTCGACCCCGCAAAGAACAAACTGTTGCAGGCCCGGGCGGACAGGCGGGCAGGTGCCATCAAACGCTGGGTGCTGTACATGGACGATGGCCAGGCCGCAGGCCGGATCGCCGCCTTCATAGACCCCAAAACAGCGTGGACCGACCAGCAGCAGCCCACAGGTGGATGCGGCTTCTTTGAATGCATCAACGACCCGGCCGCCGCAAAGCTCCTGTTCGACACCGCGCGCGACTGGCTGAAGCAACAAGGCCTTGAGGCCATGGACGGCCCGGTGAACCTGGGCGAGCGCAACATGTTCTGGGGCCTGCTGACGGAAAATTTCACCGACCTGCCGATCTATGGTACCAACTACAATCCGTCATACTACGTGGGGCTGTTCGAGGGTTATGGCTTCCACGTGTACTTCAAGCAGCTCTTCTTCCGGCGGCTGGCCACCACGCCCGTGCAGCCCATTTTCCACCGCAAGTACCAACAGTTCCAGAATGATCCGGACATTACGGTGCGCAACGCGGTAGGCATGTCCACGGAACAGTTGGCGGAGGATTTCCGCGAAGTGCTCAATGCGGCCTGGGTGGACCATGAGAACTTCAAGCCTATGCCCAAGGAAGTGGCGCTGAAGACGATCCGGCAAATGAAACCTGTGATGGACCCGCGCATCGTGGTGTTCGTATACCACAAGGAGAAGCCCATTGCCTTTTTCGTGAACTTGCCGGAACTGAACCAGATCTTTCGCCATGTGGGCGGCAACCTCAACTGGTTGGGCAAGCTGAAATTCCTTTGGCACAAATGGAAAGGCACCGCCACCACCATGACGGGCATCGTGTTCGGCGTGGTGAAGGAATGGCAGGGCAAGGGCGTGGAGGGCGTGATGATCGTACACCTGAGCAAATGGTTGATGGCCACTGGCCGATACCACGACACGGTGCTTACCTGGATCGGGGATTTCAACCCGAAGATGCTGCGGGTGGCGGAGAACCTGGGCGCCGAGAACTACCGCACCATGGCCACTTACCGCTATTTGTTCGACCGCGGCAAACCTTTCGAGCGCCTGCCGATCATCGGGAAGAAGGAAAGCTAGCGTTTCAACTTAAAGCAGCCGTGGTTACATTCGCGGCCTCAAAATCGGTTCAGCGCTCAGCGAGGGCCGTTTTGATCCTGTAGCTCAGTTGGTAGAGCATTACACTTTTAATGTAAGGGTCCTGGGTTCGAGCCCCAGCGGGATCACGAAGCCCTGGCAGCAGCCGGGGCTTCATCATTAGCACACTGGGGCGAGAAGTTTATTCCGTGCGAGGTACGAGCAACGGAAAGCCCCAGCGGGATCACCGAAGCCCTGGCAGCAGCCGGGGCTTCTTCATTGGCACCACTGGGGCGAGAAGTTTATTCCGTGCGAGGAACGAGCAACGGAAAGCCCCAGCGGGATCACGAAGGCCCTGGCAGCAAGCCGGGGCTTCATCATTAGCACACTGGGGCGAGAAGTTTATTCCGTGCGAGGAACGAGCAACGGAAAGCCCCAGCGGGATCACTGAAGCCCTGGCAACAGCCGGGGCTTCTTCATTGGCATCACTGGGGCGAAAAGTTTATTCCGTGCGAGGAACGAGCAACGGAAAGCCCCAGCGGGATCACGAAGCCCTGGCAGCAAGCCGGGGCTTCATCATTAGCATACTGGGGCGAGAAGTTTATTCCGTGCGAGGAACGAGCAACGGAAAGCCCCAGCGGGATCACGAAGCCCTGGCAGCAAGCTGGGGCTTCATCATTAGCACACTGGGGCGAGAAGTTTATTCCGTGCGAGGAACGAGCCCGGGAAAGCCCCGTTATACTTTTTAGATCGGCGTGTTAAAGAAGCCATGCGTTCCCCACACGGTTATTGGGCAACTGAACATTTGTTCCGCCAACAAACAGGCACCATCCCATGAAAAAGCTGTTCCTCGCCGCGGCCTTGGGCCTCGGACTGTTGTTCACCACCTCAGTGAACGCACAAGCACCGGCACCGGCCACCAAGGCCACCGCCCACAAAACAAACGCCAAGGCCACCAAGTCCGCGGCAACCCAACCCCGCGATGCGAAGGGGCATTTCACCAAGGGCAATAACGCCACAACCACATCAGCCACCACAACTACGGCAAAGCCCGCAACAGTGCGCCAGCGCGATGCCAAAGGCCGGTTTGTGAAGGCCGAAGCCAATAAGCCCGCCGCCGCAAAGAGCAGCCAGGACCGCCCGCGCGATGCCAAGGGACGATTCGTGAAGAAATCCGAAGCCACTGCTCCTGCAACGAAGTAGGGTGATCCAACATCAAGCAACGAAGGGGCTGCACCACCAGGCGCAGCCCCTTTTGCATACCCTGTCCCAGGCCATGCAGATTCATCCATGCTTGCTCCGGAACACTTCATTTTCCGCAGTGCCGGCGGCATGTTGCTTGTGTGTGCGGCACCAAGCTCCGGCGCAAGGCCATTTTTTCAACAGCGCAACAGGATCCAGCGGACTGATTACCTTTGCGCCCCCAATGGCCGATACCCTTGGTAAAGGCACATTGGAATTTTGGTCCTGTAGCTCAGCTGGTAGAGCAAATGACTCTTAATCATTGGGTCCAGGGTTCGATCCCCTGCGGGACCACGGAAGCCCCGGCAATCGCCGGGGTTTTTCTTTGCACTTGGTGCTAAAGCGGTGCAACCGCGCCTTGTTCAGCCGCCACTACCCGCACATCGTATTCCACGGGCGTCCAAGGTGGCACGATCCCGGATGAGGAACCCTTGGGCCCGAAGGCCAGTTCAGCCGGAAGAATGAAGCGCCCATGCCCACCCTGCCTGGGCAGCAGGTGCGCCGCAATTTCCAAGCCCTTGATCACCTGGCCGGGATCCCCCAGACGGAAGGTGATGCCGCCATCCTGTTCGCTTTGCCGATCAAACACCTGGCCATTGTCCAGAAAGGAAGCGGTGTATGCCAACGTCACCAGGTCGCCGCTTTGCACGCGGGGCCCGGCCACCGCCGGGGAATCCAATGCGAACCACAAGCCCATGGTGCTGTCCCAGCGCACGGCGGAGCGTACGAAATAGTCCCGTAAAATGCGGGCCTCATCCGCTTCATCGCGTGCCATCAGCGCCTCGCGGGCCATGCGGCGCGAAGTGGCCAAGGACCTTACTTCACGCATTGACAGCTCCAGTTGCACCCAGCCGGTATCCCTGCCCAGCACGGAAGCTACCGTGCCCAGTTCCGCCCAAGGAGCTTCGCTTCCGAGCAGCAGCACCGTGGCACTGTCCCCTTGCCGCATGCGGCCGAAGAATTGCTCCGTGGCCGGACTGCCCGCCATGGCATACCACTGCTCCGTGCTGAAAAGCGACCCGGGAGCTTCACCGGGGCGGGCGGCCCTTACGCGCACCAGCACGCTGTCGCTGTCGGTGGGCAGCAGCTCTCCATCGCCCAGCTGGTTCAAGCGCCAGAAGATGCCATCTGCGATCTCGCTGCCGCCGCGCAGCGGACTGCGGCCGCAGCCCGCCAGCAGTGCAACAGCAGCCATGAACAACAGGCAGGGCCCCTTCATTTCTTCAACGCCACAAGCCCGATGTGGTACACCACGGTGCTGCGCATGGGGATCTTGTCCCGATCGCCCAACAGGCCGAATGCCAACGCACTGGGGATCACCAGTACCGCGCTATCGCCCACCGAGAGGTGCTGTATGCCTTCCTGCAGGCCGCTTTCCACATCGGAATGCTCAATGCGGAACGAAGCAGGCTCGCCGGGCTTTGATACGTAGCACGTATCACCGTTCAACAGGAACACGGCGAAGTTCACCACCGCTACCTGCTCCGGTTTGGCCGTGTCCCCCGGCACATCGCGCACCAGGCGGTAACGCAGGCCGGTGCCGGAGGCGGTCATCTCGGCATGGTTCCGCCGAAGCCAATCCTGGATGTCGTTCTCCTCGCGCCGGGCCATGCGCTTGTTCTCATCCATCAGCCGCGTATCCGGTGCGGCTTGCGGATGGCCCACCACGGCCGGTGGGGGCTGGCGCACATCGCCGCAGGCCAGCAGGAGCAACATGGGCAGGATCAACGGTGTTTTCATCCGGGGTGCTTGGCCAAGAATGCAGGCAATTCGCGCAATAGCAGCGCCACGGCCGCATCCAGCGAACCATTGAAACGGCCACCGGCTGCATTGGCGTGCCCGCCGCCCTGGAAATGGGCGGAAAGAAATTCGTTCACGGGCAAGTTTCCCTTGGAGCGCAGGCTCAGCTTGATGATATCGTTGCGCTCCGCCAAAAAAGCGGACAGCCGCACACCGCGGATCCCAAGCCCGTAGTTCACCAAACCCTCGGTATCACCAGGCACGTAGTGGAACTGGTCGTGCTCGGCCTTGGAAAGCGCAATGAGCGCAGCCGCGCCGTTTTCCACCAGCCTCAGCCGCTCAAACAGCGCAAAGCCCGTAAGCCGGAGCCGGTCCAGTGTATTGTCCTCCATGATGGCCGCATGGATCCGGTCGGGCTGGGCACCGCGCTCCAACAGGTCCGCGGCCACCCGCAAGGTGTGCGGACTGGTGCTGGAAAAGCGGAACGAGCCGGAATCCGTCATCAAGCCCGCGTACAGGCAGTTGGCCGCTTCCTGGTCAATAAGGCCCGCAACGCCCATGGCGCTGAGCACGTCATGCACCATTTGACAGGTGGAGGAAGCGGTGATGTCACTGAACACCAGGTTGAACACGTCCGCGGGATCGCGATGGTGGTCGATGAGCACCTTGAGCGGTGCGGCATTCAGAGTTTCCTCCAGCTTATCCACGCGGTCCGGCCGGTTAAAGTCCAGGCAAAAGAGCAGTTGTGCCTTGCGAACGGCCAGTTCACAGGCTTCCCTGGCCTTGTCGAATGCGATGGCCTCGCTGCAGCCGGGCATCCAGCGCAGGTTTCCCGGCGGTTCGTTGGGCAGCACCACTTGCACTTCGTGCCCCAATGCGCGCAGCACGCGAGCAAGGCCAAGGCTGCTGCCCATGGCATCGCCGTCGGGATTGAAATGCGTGGTGATGGCGATCCGTTGGGGTGCAGCAAGCAATTGTGCAAGTGCGGCAACGGTTTCGGGCGGTGCTGAGGGAAACGGCATGGGCGGCAAAATTAGGCCCGTGGGCAGCATGCCGCAGCCGCCTGCGCAAAGGGATCAGAAGCCCACCACCGGCGTGGGCATGTGCTCGATCAGGATGCCCACGCAACCAATGTCATTGGCCTTCCCTCCCTTCTTTGCGCTCTTGGGGTCCTCGGGTACGCCGGGCGCGGTCACTTCCACGGCAATGCGCTTGGTAGAAGTGGCGGTGAACTCCACCGCGTCGGCCATCTCATGGTCCTGGTTGTCCCAGATCACCTTGGTCACATCTTCAAAGCCGGGGCCGTTCTTCTTGGCCTGCCGCACCTTCTCGATGATGCGGGCCACCACGTGGTCGCCAATGACCTTCTCGTCGTACACGAACGAGATGCGGTAGTCCTGGCCTTTGTAGATGATGATGTTCAGCTCCGTGGGCACGCCCACTTGCACACTGGCGCCCTTGCTTTGTCCGTTCACCTTGAAGCGCACATCTGAAGCGCGTGGGGCGGATTTCCAGTAATCGGAGCAAGGGCTTTGTGCCATGGCCAACGACGCCATGGCCACGGCGGCAGCACAGAGAATGGATCGCATTTGCATGTCTGGGTATGGGGTCAGGAGTTGCTGGGAACGGCCGTTTGGTCTTCCGGCCTGATGATGTTTTCACGCAGGGCTTCCACGGCCGTGCCCAACTGTTCGAATCCTTCGGGGGTGAGCACGATGGTAACATCGTCGCCGAGCACCATGCGGCCGCTGGGCGATGCCCCCTGGTGTGCGCTGCGCACCACTTGGAACTGGTCGTAGATGTCCCGGAGCTTGATCAACTCGTTGCGCATGGCGGTCACGCTGGAGTCGTTTTTGTAGGCCTCCATCAGGTCGACCAGGTGGTCCAGGCTCACTTTCTGCTCGGCCACGCGCGCCACCAAGGGGTCGGCGGCATCAAAGTGCAGCACTTGGCGCATCACCAGGTGCATGCTTTCCACCCAACCGCCGGCCAGCACCATCGAAAGCGTGGGCCCCATTTGGTCATCCTGCATTTTGCGGTAGGCGCGTTCGTAGGCATCGTTGCTGATCACGTCCAGGGAATCGCCGTGGGTGAGGTTGCGCTCCAGGCGCACAAAATCCCCGTCGCTGAAGGTGCCCGAAAGGCCCAGCTCATCACCCAGCTTTTTGCAGGTGAGGTAGTAGCGCACCACTTCACTGGTGATCTTGTATGAACTGGCGTACACCAGGTCCGTGGCATAAACGCCGAAGTTGAGCGCGCGCTTCGGGGTGGTAACATACCGGTCCACCTCCTTGGCCGGGCTCATCATGCGCTTCTGCCCTTCGCCGGACATTTCCCGCACGATCTGGAACAGCTCGTTCGGCGTGGGCATTTCATACAGGTTCGCCGTTTGCGCGGAGGCATCATAGCCACCGATGACGAGCGTGTCCTGCTTGGCTTCCGGTTTGTCCGCCGGGGAGGAACAGGAAGCAAGGATGCCCGTAAGGGCGATGAGGGCATAGCGGTGATGCATGGCTGGTTCGATGTTCACGGCAAGCGGCAAGGGTCCGCCGTGTTCCGCGAAGAAAACGTGGTTTTGGGAGTGGCTGGCATGGGGCAGGCAGCTACTTTTGCCGCCGTTTTCAACATTCTACGATGGCAAGCAACAGAACGTTCACCATGATCAAGCCCGAGGCCATGGCTGCCGGCCATGCCGGGAAGATCCTGGACATGATCATCGCGAAGGGATTCCGCCTGGTTTCCCTGAAGTACACGCAACTTTCCGCCCAAGAGGCAGGCAAATTTTACGAGGTCCACAAGGAGCGTGGGTTCTATGGGGAACTGGTGAGCTACATGGCCAGCGGGCCGGTGTTGGCAGCCATCCTGGAAAAGGACAACGCGGTGCAAGATTTCCGTGCGCTGATCGGTGCCACGGACCCCTCCGAGGCCGCCGAGGGCACCATCCGCAAGCGCTTTGCGGAGAGCAAGGCGAAAAATGCGGTGCACGGCAGCGACAGTGATGATAACGCCGCCATTGAGGGCGCGTTCTTCTTCACCGGGCGCGAGCAGTACTGAAGTGCCGGTTCATAGTTCATGGGGCGCATGGCATGGGGCGCCGGGCTGTACATACCCTTCGCGGCCCCCTGCGAACCAGGAACTGCGAACTTTCAGCCTGGTCAGTCCAGCACCACCTGTTCCACCACGGGGCGGCCTAGCCTTGCATTTACCGTTTTCAGCAGGGCCTCCCGCATAAAGGTGAGTTCCTGCCGCAGCGGGGCGCTGTCCACCTTGATGCGCAGCTTTCCGTTGCGCAGCTTCACCGCCACGGTATGCTTGGCCACCATGCCGCCGGCCAGCTCGTCCCAAAGGCTGGCAATGGCCTGTTCATCCAGCTTTTCGCGCAGGCCGAACTGGTCCACCATGCGTTCCATGGCCTCTTGCAACGAAGCTTCGTTGGTGCGTTTCATGCGTGCTGCATGGCGTGTTGCGGGCGGTCGGCGCTGATGCCGCCGTGGTCCAGGTGGAAGAAGCACGTGTCCAGCCCCAACCCGTCCAAGGCCTTGTGCAGGCGTGCCGCATCGGTGTCGGTGATGATCACCTGGCTGAAGCGGCCGCCGCCCAGCAACGCTAGCAGGTGGCGCATGCGCTGCGGGTCGATCTTGTCGAAGATGTCGTCCAGCAGGAGCAACGGCTTGGTGCCGCTGCGCGCTGCGGTAAGGTCGAACTGGGCGAGCTTCAGAGCGATCAGAAAAGTTTTCTGCTGGCCCTGGCTGCCGAATTTCCGCAGCGGCCTGCCATCAATGCCGAACAGCAGGTCGTCCTTGTGGATGCCGCCCGTGGTGTGCTGCGCCTGCAGGTCGCGCTGCCATTGCCTTTCAAGGATGGTGCGCATGCCCTCCCCCGCCAGCTCGCTTCTGTATTCCACCGCAACCTGCTCCGGCCCGCTGGTGATGCCGCTGTAATGTTCCTGCAACAGGGGCGCCAGCTCGGCCATGAAGGATGCGCGCACGGCATGCACGGCCTCGCCATGGGCGATTAGTTGTTCGTCCCACGGCTCTGCCATGGACCTTGGCAATGCCCCCCCGGCCTGCTTGAACAGCAGGTTCCGCTGGGCCAGTGCACGGTTGTAGCGCAGCAACTGCTCCAGGTAGTCCCGGTTGAATTGGGCAATCAGCCCGTCCAGGAAGCGGCGCCGCACCTCGCTGCCGTCCAGCACCAACTGGCTGTCGTACGGGGTGATCATCACCACCGGGTAGCGGCCCACGTGGTCGGCCAAGCGGCCATATTCTTTGTGGTTGCGCGTAAAGACCTTGCGGTGGCCCTTGCGCACCGCGCAGGAAAGCACGTCGTCGCCGTCCGCGGTCTCCATGGTGCCCTTCACCATGAACCATTCCTCGCCGTGCAGCACGTTGTGCATGTCCTGCGGCTCGAAGTAGCTCTTGCACATGGACAGGTAGTGCACCGCGTCCAGCAGGTTGGTCTTGCCCGTGCCGTTGGGGCCGGTAAGGCAGTTCACCTGCGGCCCCAGCGCCAGGGCCGCCTCGCGGTGGTTGCGGAACTGCAGCAGGTTGAGGTGCGTGAGCCGGAAATTCATGAAAGGGCGACCAAAGATAGCCCGGCCTTGCCGCTCCCGGCGGAGAGGCCCAACAGGATATTTTCCAGCGGGATCGCAGGCGAAAGCGGCCCTCGTTGCACGTTCCGGGCGAAAGCCTACTTTTGCGCTCCATAAAAAAATCGGCTTACTCCTCATGTCGAAGGAAACTACACCGGGCAAGGACCTGGACATCGGTGAACTGTATTCAAAGTCCGAGCTGTTCCTGGAGCGCAACAAAACCGCCGTTACCGTGGCCGTGGTGGCCGTGCTGGTGATCGTGGGCGGGCTGCTGGGCTACAAGAAGTTCATCGCGGAGCCCCGTGCCAAGGAAGCGCAGGACATGATCTGGAAGGCCCAGTACTACTTCGAGATCGACTCGCTGGACCTGGCGCTGAACGGCGACGGCAACTTCCTCGGCTTCACCCAGGTGGCCGATGAGTTCGGCTCCACTTCCACCGGCAACCTGGCGAAGTTCTACATCGCGGTGATCAACCACCAAAAGGGCAACTACGACGTGGCCTTGCAATACTACAAGGAAGCCAACCTGGGCGACGACGTGCTGCGCGTAATGGCCGTGGGCAACCAGGGCGACGTGCTGGTGGACATGGGCAAGCCCGAAGAGGCCACGGCCCAGTTCATGAAGGCTGCGGACCTGGTGAAGAGCGACTACACCACGCCGATGTTCCTGATGAAGGCCGGCATTGTGTACCAGCAGCAAAGCGATTGGAAGAACGCTGCCAAGTGCTTCGACCGCATTGCTACGGACTACCCCGGCTCGCCGGATGCCACCACGGCCCGCAAGTACGCCGCCCGGGCCAAGGCCAAGGCTGCATAGGCCATGGCCACCGCAGATCTTTCGAACTATGATGCAGCCGGTGTCCCCAAGGGCACCGGTCTGCGTTTGGGGCTGGTGGTGAGCGAATGGAATGCCGAGATCACCGGTGCGCTGCGCGATGGCGCGGTGGAAACGCTGCTCAAGCATGGCGTAAGCCTGAAGAACATTGTGGAAGAACGGGTGCCCGGCAGCTTTGAGCTGGCGTTGGGCGCGCAATTGCTGCTGTCCCACCGCACATTGGACGGCGTGATCTGCATCGGCAGCGTGGTGCGGGGCGAAACGCCGCATTTTGATTTTGTGTGCCGGGCCACCGCCCAGGGCATCATGGACGTGGGCCTGAAGCTGAACACGCCGGTGGTGTTCTGTGTGCTCACCGACGATACCATGGAACAGGCCCGCGCCCGCAGCGGCGGCAAGCACGGCAACAAAGGCGTGGAAGCCGCCGTGGCCCTGCTGAAAATGGCGGACCTGCGGAAGCGCTGCTCTTGACGGGATCCCACTTCCCATCCTTCATTCCAACCAATGCAATTGAACCATGTAAACCTGCCCGTTCCTGATGTTGGCGCGGCCAAGGCATTTTTCGAACGGTATTTCGCCTTCACCTGCACCGACGTAAAAAGCGGAGGCGTGATCGCCGTGCTGCAAGGAGAAGCCGGCTTCAGCCTGGTGCTGATGCAAGCCAAACCCGGCAGCACGGATGCAGAGGTGTGGCCGAATGCTTTCCACATTGGCTTCCTCGTTGGATCAACACGGGAAGTGGAAAGCAAACATGCGGAATTGAAGGCAGCAGGCATAGCCGTGCCCGGCAACCCGCGGAGCATGCGCGGGGTGTATGGCTTCTACTTCACGGCACCGGGAGGTATTTTGGTGGAGGTGAGCACCACGGAAGGGAACTGAGCCTCCAGACAAGGGTAAATCTCACTCCCGGCGCTCGGCTGTGCCGAGTGCCCTCTTCTTTCTTGGCCTCCGGCCCACTCATCGTTCATCATCAAAACACCTTCAACCGGCTATCCGCATGCGCGCTGCTATAGGCATAATGCTTGGCAAGGTAACGAGTCCTTCCGCAACC
>JAFDZY010000029.1 GCA_018266685.1 Bacteroidota bacterium | reverse complement strand
CTGCTACAGCGAGGACTGCGAAGGGCTGGCGTCGCTTTGGCGCTGTTTGGCCTCCCCATCGCCTGGTCACGCATCTACCTGGGGGTTCACTTTCCGCTGGACATGCTTGGTGCCATCGCGGTCGCATCGCTCAGTGCCGTGCTGACGTTGCACGAAGCACGCTGGTATCTGGGGCCAATCTACCGACTGGCGACCCGTATCCATTTCTTGTTGTTCGGCAAGCTGATCACGCTGGGATGGGTGCGCGAGTGAGCCTATGGGTAGGCTAAGTCTGCCGGGTCAAACTGACTGCAATCTCTTTTACTTCGCCAGGAAAACACCATGAACAATTTGCCCACGGTCAGAGCAAGCGACTGGCTCAACAAAGTCCCGGAAGTCACGCTGTCGTTCTGGATCATCAAGATCATGTCCACGACGGTGGGCGAGACAGGGGCCGACTTCCTGGCGGTCAACGCGGGCTTTGGCCAGGGCTTGACGCGCACCGTCATGGGTGCGCTGCTGGCAATCGCCCTGTTCATGCAGCTGCGTACCCGTCGCTACACCCCTTGGATTTACTGGCTCACGGTTGTGTTGGTCAGCGTGGTCGGTACCCAGATCACCGACCTGTTGACCGACGGCCTGGGCGTCAGCTTGTACATCAGCACTTCGGCGTTCGCCGTCACGCTCGCCGCGATCTTCTTTGTCTGGTATCGAGTCGAACGTACCCTGTCCATCCACGACATCGTGACGCGCCGCCGGGAGCTGTTCTATTGGTCAGCCATCCTCTGCACATTTGCGCTGGGCACCGCTGCCGGTGATCTGGCGACCGAGGCGCTGGGTCTGGGCTTTACCTGGGGAGCTGTCGCCTTTGGTGCGCTGATCAGCATCACCTATGCCGCCTGGCGCATGGGCGGCAACGCCGTGCTGACCTTCTGGATCGGCTACATCCTGACCCGTCCCTTCGGCGCTGCGCTCGGCGACCTGCTGACGCAAGCCAAGACTTACGGTGGCCTCGGAATGGGGGCCATGTGGACCAGCGCCTTGTTCCTCTCAGTCATCGTCATGCTGGTGGCCGTTGCGCAGATCGGCATGAACGCAGGCCGCTCCGCCCAGGCCGCCGAGTAACCCTCTTCCCAATTTTCAAGGAGAAATCATGCCCAATAAGCACTCTATCGCTCGCCTTGTCGCCACCGTATCGGCGGTGGCGCTCGTGGCCCTGTCCACCGGCTGCTCCAAGCCTGCCGACCAAGGCCGCGCGAGCACCGCCTCTGCACCGTCTGCCAATGCCAGCACGGTATCGCTGAGCCAAGCCGCTTCCAAGCTGGGCGACTTGACCGCTTTTCGCAGCATCGCCACTGACGTGGCCACCATCGTAGACAAGGGTGATCTGCCCGCCGCCAAGACCCGCATCAAGGATTTGGAGGTGGCCTGGGATTCGGCCGAGGCCGGACTGAAACCGCGCGCTGCCGACGACTGGCATGTGCTCGATAAGGCCATTGACAAGGCGTTGTCTGCGTTACGTGCCGATGCACCGAACCAGGTCGATTGCAAGGCCGCGATGGGTGCCCTGCTGAAAACCTTCGACACGCTCGAAGGCAAAGCCTGATCCGTGAGCGTGCTCCATGAAAACATCCACTGAACACGCTCTGGCCAAGGTGCCAGAAGTCACGCTGGGCTTTTGGCTCATCAAGATTGCCGCAACCACGCTTGGCGAAACCGGCGGCGATGCCGTCTCGATGTCCATGAACCTGGGATATTTGGTTGGCACCGGCATCTTCGCCGTGATCTTCCTGGCTGCCGTCATCGCGCAGGTCAAGGCCAAGGGCTTCCATCCCTTCCTGTACTGGACAACCATCATCGCCACCACCACGGTTGGCACGACGTTGGCCGACTTTGCGGATCGTTCGCTCGGAATCGGGTACGCTGGCGGTTCGAGCTTGTTGCTGGCCTTGTTGCTCGGCTCGCTCTTCGTCTGGCATCGCACCCTCGGCTCCGTGTCGGTGAGCACCGTCAGCTCACCCAAGGCGGAAGCCTTCTACTGGCTGACGATCATGTTCTCGCAGACGCTGGGCACGGCGTTGGGTGACTGGATGGCGGATACGGCGGGCCTGGGCTACACAGGTGCGGCCGTCGTGTTCAGTGGGTTGCTTGCCCTGGTTGTGGCAGCCTACTACTGGACGGGCGTGTCCCGCACACTGCTGTTTTGGGCGGCGTTCATCCTGACCCGCCCGCTGGGAGCCGTGGTCGGCGACTTTCTGGACAAGCCGCTGAGCGCTGGCGGCTTGGCGCTGAGCCGCTATTCGGCCTCGGCCGCACTGCTGGCCTTCATGGTCATCGCAGTCCTGCTGTTCAAGCAGCGGGCGGCTAAGACCGCACATTGAAAATACGGTCATCCCAGCCAATATGGAGGAAACAATGCCATGAGAAATAGTCCTGATCAATATGACAAATTAAGCAAAGCATTTCATTGGATTACGGCCGGAATTGTTGTCACAGCATTCGTGTTAGGGCCTGGCGACTTCGGGCGAATAGTTGATGGTGGAGTCGATCCAGCTACACGAAATGACATCGTGTGGCATGAATCTTTGGGTGTCGCCGTATTTGTGCTCACATTATTGCGCTTGATTTGGGCTGCGGTACGTCCGGGTGCTCCGCGACATCAGATGTCGGCATGGATGTTTGGCCTTTCCCGATTGGTGCATTTTGTGCTGTGGGCTTTACTTCTTTTGCTGCCTATTTCTGCGCTACTGGCTCTGGGAAGCGAATCTCATCCTTTGACGTTACTAGGCGGAATGCGAATTAACGTGTTCCCCTTTGTTGGGAATTCCTATTTTTCCAACCTTGCAGATTGGGGCGAGATTCACAAACTGCTTGGTGATGTCATCATATGGTTGGCAGGCATTCATGCACTAGCTGCCATATATCACCACATCAGACTAAAAGATAAGGTTCTTGTCTCGATGTTGCCGTAATGCGGCCACAATAATTTCAAGAGGAGGGGGAATGCGGGTATTGTTGGTCGAAGACGATCCCATGATAGGCGAAGCGATCCAGGGCTCATTGAAGGATGCGTCCTATGCCACCGACTGGGTGAAGGACGGGCAGACCGCCCTCACGACACTGGGTTGCCAGCACTATGACCTGGTTCTACTCGATCTGGGTCTGCCAGGCAAGGATGGGCTGGAGGTGCTGGCCAGCATCCGCGCCAAGGACAACCCGGTTCCTCTACTCATCATCACGGCGCGCGATGGCCTAGATGACCGCCTGCGTGGTTTGGACGGCGGAGCCGACGATTACGTGTCCAAGCCCTTTCAGATGGCAGAGCTGTTGGCCCGGATGCGTGCTGTTCTGCGGCGCAAAGGCGGCACGGCTACGCCAGTGCTCACCAATGGCGTGGTGTCGCTCGATCCGGCCACAAAAGAAGCCAGCGTTAACGGTGGCTCCCCGGTGCAACTGTCCAACCGGGAGTTCTCGCTGCTGCAAGCCTTGCTGGTTCGGCCGGGAGCCATCCTCTCGCGCAGCGAGCTGGAAGACCGCATCTACGGCTGGGGGGAAGAGGTCGAAAGCAACGCCGTCGAATTTCTGATCCATGCACTGCGGCGCAAGCTGGGCAGCGAGGTCATCAAGAACGTCAGGGGGGTCGGATGGAT
>JAFDZY010000298.1 GCA_018266685.1 Bacteroidota bacterium | reverse complement strand
GCCTGCAGCGTGGTGCGGATGTCGTTGAAGTCGATCTCCTGCGCGTGGAGGCTGCGGCCGCTGGTCTGGATGTGGTATTTGAGCATCTGGCTGCGCTCGTCGGCGCCATAGCGATGCTTGAGCGCCTTGGCCCAGAGGCGGCGCGCCACGCGGCCCATCACGGCGTACTCGGGGTCCATACCGTTGCTGAAGAAGAAGCTGAGGTTGGGCGCGAAGTGGTTGATGTCCATGCCCCGGCTGAGATAGTACTCCACGTAGGTGAAGCCGTTGCTGAGCGTGAAGGCGAGCTGGCTGATGGGGTTGGCGCCGGCCTCGGCGATGTGGTAGCCGCTGATGCTGACGCTGTAGAAGTTGCGCACCTTCTCGTCGATGAAGTACTGCTGCACGTCGCCCATGAGCCGCAGCGCGAACTCGGTGCTGAAGATGCAGGTGTTCTGCGCCTGGTCTTCCTTGAGGATGATTATTTGGGCGTGCCCCCTCGCAAAAGCCTCGGGGTCCGGCTTTCCGCTGCTGCTCCTCGGCCGGATTACCGGCCTGTGGGGCATCCGCTTCAATCCGTCACGCGAAGCACCCGCAAACGCTTGCCGCACAGCGCACGTTCTGATATCGTATTATTACGATACATTTGCCGTCATGGGACTAGCCAAGCTCGAGGTCTTCACCGTTAAGGATAACCGAATCGCCCGCTACGCACGGGCCTTGGGGCATCCCGCACGGGTCGCCATTCTGAAGTTGCTCATCAGCAAGCGGACGTGCGCATGCGGTGACATCGTGGATGAGCTTCCCCTCTCCCAGAGCACGGTGAGCCAGCATTTGAAGGAGTTGAAGGAGGCGGGACTTATCAAGGGGGACATTGACGGAGCCAAGGTCTGTTATTGCATCGACGAGAAGGAATGGAAGGTGGCCAAGACCTATCTCGCGGAACTGATGGACAGTGACGTGCCCATGAAAGGCGATTGCTGCTAACACGGCAATCCATCATGGTAGACCGATATAAGGTAACACCCACAAGTGAATGAGCGCACGTAGGTATCTCGCCGAGGTCATCGGCACGTTCGGCCTCGTGTTCTGCGGCACGGGTGCCATTGTGATCGACGAGCAAACGGGCGGCGCAGTGGGTCACATCGGCGTGGCCATCACCTTCGGGTTGATCGTGTTGGCCATGATCTACGCATTCGGCGAGATTTCCGGCGCCCACCTCAACCCCGCCGTCACCTTGGGCTTCGTAGCGGCCGATCGCTTCCCGCTTCGACAAGTTGCGCCGTACATGGCGGCGCAGCTTGTCGGGGCGCTGCTCGCCAGCTACACGTTGCATTGGATGTTCCCTAAGAACATGCACCTCGGCGCTACCATGCCCGCTGGGTCCTCCATGCAATCCTTCGTCCTCGAAGTCATCCTGTCCTACCTGCTCATGTTCGTTATCCTTCAGGTGGCCCATGGATCCAAGGAGGCTGGGGTGCTCGCAGGTATCGCGATCGGGGCCACAGTGGGCTTGGAGGCCATGTTCGCAGGACCGATCTGCGGCGCATCCATGAACCCAGTGCGCAGCCTTGCCCCTGCGATCGTCTCTGGATCGCTTTCGTCTGTCTGGATCTACCTCATCGCTCCCGTGCTGGGAACATTGGCTGCTTCCTTCACATGGCGCGTATTGCGACCGAAACAACAGTCTTCCACCGACCAATAGCCTATCCATGCGCATCGCCCTCTTCAGCGACATACACGCCAATTACCCCGCGTTGGAAGCCGTGCTTCACAACATGAGCGAGCGGAAGCCGGATGCCACCTATTGCCTCGGCGATCTGGTGGGCTACAACCGTTGGCCGAACCAAGTGGTGAACGCCATCCGTGCGCACCGCATTCCCACCATCGCAGGCAACTACGACTTCGGCATCGGTCGTTCATCGAACGACTGCGGCTGTGCCTATAAAACCGATGAAGAGAAGGCCATGGGCGCAATTTCCATCGCCCGCACCAACCAACTGATCGGGGATGACGAAAGAGAATACCTCCGCACGTTACCCGCGCATTTGAACGTGGAATTCCAACTGAACGACGACAAACTGAACCTGCTGCTGGTGCATGGCAGTCCACGGAAGATCAACGAGTACCTATTCGAGGATCGGAACGAGAAGAGCATGATCCGCATCCTGGAAGGTGCCAACGCGGATATCCTCTGCTTCGGCCATACGCACAAGCCCTATCACCGCGTGTTCACGTACGAACGTGATGGTCGCCCCGCGTTCCGTCACGCGATCAACCTCGGCTCGGTGGGCAAACCCAAGGATGGCGACCCGCGTGCGTGCTACGTGATGCTCACCATCACCGATGCCACCTCGGTGCATGACGAGAAGAGCATACAAACGGAGTTCGTACGCGTGGAATACGATGTGGAACGAGCCGCCCGTGGGGTGGAAGAAGTGGACATGCCAGCCTACTACGCCGAGGCGCTGCGCACAGCCCACTGATATGCGCTGGATCACCGTATGGCCCTTGCAGGGCATCGCGCTCGCCGCATGGGCGCAGGAAGGTACGCTGTACGGCGCGTTCCCCACCATCGATCATAGCGGCGACCTCAGCGATCGCTGGTCGTACAACGCGTACCTCTTCGATGCCATCAAACTGGGTGATGACGGCGGAACGAGCACGGCCATCGGGAACGGCTCCTTCTATCCCTATGCCGAAGGTGGCATCAGCTACAAGCCAGTGAAACCGCTCTCCTTAACGATGGCGTACATGCATGAGCGGCAGTTCTCCTTCCAAGAAGGTGAACGCATCGAGCACCGCATCTTCCAGCAACTCACTTACAAGCTGCGAGCGGACCGTTACGAAATGAAGTTCCGCGCCCGCTTCGATGAGCGCTGGATCCACTTCGCGGAAGGCGGCAGTACAACGTTCTCACATCGCCTGCGTCTGCTGGCTGGCCTGAAGTATCCCGCAGATGCCCGCACCTACTTCACGGGCTACTTCGAGGGCTTCCTCACCAGCAGCAATGACTTCAGCTATGACGAGATGTGGTCCACCGTGCCGGGGGGGCAAACTGGGGGAGCGCAGTGCCGTGGAAGTCGGCCCTTTGTTCATCGATCGGCGGATGCCCGATGGCTGGCTTGGGCAACGCTACCTCCAGTTCACGTGGGGTTTCCCATGTGGACTGGAGAAATGCTCGACCACCTCAGCGCTGAAACTAAGGGCCTTGTTCCACCGGCGATCCCTACTTTCACCCCCCACAGGAAATGGGGTCTTCCTGATCCAACCGCCACAGTGGCTGATGACTCCTGTTCACATAAGCTCCAATGGGCATGAACAGGTTATGGCTGATCGTAGGTCTGGGTGGTTTCCTCGGTAGTGTGGCACGCTATCTCGCTTCAACACAACTCACGCGGCTCTTTCCCGCAACCTTTCCATGGGGCACGTTCGCCGTGAACGTGATCGGCAGCTTGATCATCGGGCTGGTCTTCGGCTTCTCGCAG
Source organism: Bacteroidota bacterium (assembly GCA_018266685.1). GTDB lineage: Bacteria > Bacteroidota > Bacteroidia > Flavobacteriales_F > PHOS-HE28 > PHOS-HE28. The sequence continues at coordinate 4,109 of JAFDZY010000298.1, read as the reverse complement.
CGCTACAACTGGGCTTCACCCGAATGGCGGCTCTTCCTCGCCACGGGCTTCTGCGGCGGCTTCACCACGTTCTCCACTTTTGCCTACGAGAACCTGCAATTGATCCAGAGCGGCAACTACGGCCTCTTTGCCCTGTACGCCACCGCCAGTGTTGTGCTTTGCATCGCAGGCGCAGCGCTCGGCTACTTCCTAAGCACCCTTCAATAGCCCCACCTCATGCCTTCCCAACGCATTCTCATCGCTGTTGACAGCAGCGAGTTCTCCATGCAGGCCGCCAAGCGCGGGCTGGAACTGGCCCACGCGCTCCGGTGCAAAGCCGCACTGGCCTTCGTCGTGGACACGTCGAAGGCGCTGGGCAACATCGACGCTGGTATTCTGCCCGAGAACGCCCTGATCGTACTGAAGAAGGAAGCGGAACGAACCTTGGATCAGCTTGCGGCGATGTACAATGGCAACGAGCTGATGAAGTTCATGCCCGAAGGCCATCCGAAGGAGGACATCCTACGCACCGCAAGAACGTGGGAAGCCGATCTGATCGTGGTCGGCACCCACGGCCGAACAGGTCTTCAACACTTGCTCACGGGCAGCGTGGCCGAGCATGTGATACGACATGCCAGAGTGCCCGTAATGGTGGTCCCCGTAGCGGAGTGAGCGGCAATGGGGCATTGTCTCGTGCCATAGAGATCGAGTATGCGAACAGGTCATGGTTATCGGGTGCGGTATCTCACCCGCACCATCTGGATCCTTTCGCTCGTCAGCCTATTCACGGACATGGCGAGCGAAATGCTCTATCCCATCATGCCGATCTATCTGCGGGAGATCGGCTTCTCCGTTCTCCTCATCGGTGTGCTCGAAGGTGTTGCCGAAGCCACTGCAGGGTTGAGCAAGGGCTGGTTCGGCAAATGGTCTGATGCCAGAAGCAGGCGCACGCCCTTCGTACAATGGGGTTATGCGCTCAGTTCCATCAGCAAACCCATGATGGGCGTGTTCGTCGCGCCGCTCTGGATCTTCTTCGCCCGCACCATCGACCGCTTGGGCAAGGGCATCCGCACGGGTGCGCGTGACGCGATGCTCAGCGACGAGGCCACGGCGGGCAACAAGGGCAAGGTCTTCGGTTTCCACCGCAGCATGGATACGCTGGGTGCGGTGCTCGGACCCGCGTTCGCCCTGCTCTATCTGCACTTCCACCCCAAGGCGTATCAGGCGCTCTTCTTCATCGCCTTCGCGCCAAGCGTGCTCGCCATTCTCGCGTCGCTTCTCCTTCGTGACAAGTCGCAGCATGTGCAACGCACGGGAGGAGCTGGGCCGTTCTTCGGCTTCCTGAAGTATTGGAAGAACAGCCCTGTCGCTTACCGCCGCTTGGTAACGGGCCTGTTGCTCTTCGCGCTCTTCAACAGTTCGGATGTGTTCCTGCTGCTTCAAGCGAAGAGCGCGGGCCTCACGGATGCGCAGACTATCGGCGCCTACATCTTCTACAACCTCATTTATGCGCTGGCGGCGTTCCCTTTGGGCATCCTTGCCGATCGCATCGGGTTGAGGCCCACACTGCTCCTTGGCCTTGGGTTCTTTGCCGTGGTGTACTTCGGCATGGCCGCTGGCGGAAGTCTGGTCTTCATCGGCTTCCTCTTCCTGCTCTATGGCCTGTACGCCGCCGCCACCGAGGGCATCGCCAAGGCGTGGATCACGGAGATCACCGACCCCAAGGACACCGCGACGGCCATCGGCACCTACGCGGGATTCCAAAGCCTCTGTGCGCTCTTGGCCAGCTCGTTCGCGGGCCTGCTGTGGTTCGCGTTCGGCCCCGCCGTCACTTTCGCCGTCACAGGCACCATCACCCTTTGGGTGATCGCCTATCTGCTGCGGTACACGCGCCAACGTTCCACCTGATACCTGCTCTTCGCCCTACCTTGCACCTCGAATGAAGGCCGCCCTCGCCCTCCTGCTTATCGCTTCGATGCTGGTCGCCAGTTCGCCTTTGGCTTGCGCGGCGGGTGGGTGCGAAAACACAAGCAGCACTGAGGCCAAGTGTGAGAGTTCTTGCGGAGCGCATTGTACAACGCCAGCCGAGAAAGCTTTACCCAAGGGTGATGGGCCAGAAGCACCCCAGCCCTGCATTCCCTTCATGCACTGCTGCGTCTGCACCGTTCTGCAGCCTGTGGAACCGATGCGATTGGTGGTTCTTTTGCATCACAAGGAAATTGTATTTGCACCGTTGGCAATCACAATGTCAGCACCATGTTTGGATGCCATTTGGCACCCACCGAATGCTGCTATTGTTCAGGCCTGACACCGGCCCTTCGTACATCTTTCAACAACAGCAAAAACGAAACACATGAACAAGTACCTGATGGTCCTCGTGGCCATCATTATCAGTGCAAGTTCCTTCGCCCAAAGCAGCGGGGGTATTTGCCCGAACCGTCCGAACTGCATCTGCCATCCTGCTGTAGCGCAAGCCGTAGCATCCAAGGGCAATGCCGTCGCAACGGTGAATGTGAGCGATGCCGTGGCACCCGCTCCGACCACAACCATAGCTGGGGACGTGGTTCCCTGCCCCAACCGCCCAGGCTGCATTTGCCCCAACGGGGTGAAAGCCGATGCGGAGGCCACCGCTACGAAGTCGGAAGGTGTCCCCCCATGCCCGAACGGGCCTGGATGCATCTGTCACTAACACGTGACAGCTTGAAAAATGGTGGGGCCTCCGCAAGGGGGCCTCACTGTTTGTGGGATGTTCGTTCGCTTGGTGCGTGTGAACTTTGGCTGCTGGACCTAACCCGGCCATGAACAAAGACCGCCGAACCCTGCTGCTCGTCTTCACCATCAACGCAGGCTTATTCGTGGCCGAGAGCGTGGCGGGTTGGCTGGCGCACAGCATGGGCCTTGTGGCCGATGGCTTGGATATGTTGGCCGATGCCATTGTCTACGGCTTGGCACTGGCAGCCATTGGCAGAGCGGCGGAACACAAGCGGCGGGTGGCGCACATCAGCGGCTTCTTGCAACTAGGGTTGGGCGTGCTGGGCTTTGCCGAGGTATTGCGCCGTGCGTTGGGCAGCGAAGCGGTGCCAGCGCCGTTGACCATGGCTCTGATCTCGCTCTTCGCGCTGGCAGGCAATCTCACCTGCCTCTATCTACTGCGGAAGTCGAAGAATGGCGAGGCGCACATGCAAGCCTCGTGGATCTTCACCAGCACCGATGCGCAAGTGAACGTGGCCGTGATGGTGGCGGCAGGGTTGGTGGCATATACGGACACGCGCTGGCCCGATCTGGTCATCGGGGCAGTGGTCTTCGGGCTTGTATTGCGTGGTGCTTGGCGGATCATGAGGCTTTGAGCGGTGCGCCCAAGAACGCACGTACACCACAAGGCCCTTCACATCCCAAACTACATGTTCCGGCGGTATTGTCCACCGACCTCGAACATGGCAACCGTTAGCTGCCCCAAACTACAATACTTCGTCGCGTCCATGAGGACTTCGAACATGTTCTCGTTCTGGATCGCCGCCTGCTGAAGCTCCTTGATTGCCTTGGCCGCTTCATCCGCGTAAGCCATTTTTAAGTTCTCCACGGTTGCTATCTGCGCCTCCTTCTCTTCCTCCGTTGCCCTGATCACTTCCTTCGGCAGAATGGTGGGCGAGCCCTTGCTGCTGAGAAAGGTGTTCACCCCGATGATGGGGTATTCTCCCGTATGCTTCAGGGTCTCGTAGTATAAGCTCTCTTCCTGGATCCGGCTCCGTTGGTACATCGTTTCCATCGCGCCCAAAACACCACCGCGCTCTGTGATCCGATCGAACTCCGTCAACACCGCCTCCTCCACGAGATCCGTCAATTCCTCTATGATGAAGCTGCCTTGCAAGGGGTTTTCGTTCTTGGCCAGACCAAGCTCCTTGTTGATGATGAGCTGGATGGCCATGGCGCGGCGCACGCTTTCCTCGGTGGGCGTGGTGATGGCCTCGTCGTAGGCGTTGGTGTGCAGGCTGTTGCAGTTGTCGTAGATGGCGTAGAGCGCCTGCAGCGTGGTGCGGATGTCGTTGAAGTCGATCTCCTGCGCGTGGAGGCTGCGGCCGCTGGTCTGGATGTGGTACTTCAGCATCTGGCTGCGCTCGTCGGCGCCGTAG
>JAFDZY010000297.1 GCA_018266685.1 Bacteroidota bacterium | reverse complement strand
GAGCCAGACGGTCTCACCGTCCGTACGCACTTCCATGTGCAACAGCCCGTCCTCCGTACGGTACAGCAGCACCGGCTCTCCGCCCTCCTTCCTTGTTCGCTTGGCCATGACTTCCGGATCGACGCACTTCCCGCCAACCGCGTTCGGGCAAGATAGCGGTGCACCTTCACTTCCCGAACACCTCCTTCCGGTGCCATTCGAGGCCTTGTCCGCCGGAGCGAGGCGCAGGCGGGTATTCCGGCTTCGGGCCCGCCGCTTCGGCGGGTATGGCCAAAGGCTGGCCTTCGTAGGCCTTGAAGTGCTGGGCGATGGTCCCGTGAGCGAAATGGTCCTTGATCGCCTTGGAGCAGACAAGGCGTAGCTCGGTATCGAAGGTGATCAGGCCGCGATCGAAGGCGCGGTCGTGGAGGGTAATCCCCGGACTTGAGCCGGGGTGAGGGCGATGCCGTTCCGCAAGTTTTCAACATCACTTGGCTCTGCTCATCACATTGCTTATTATGTCAACGCAACATCGACAGAAAAACCGTCAACCATGGAAGACTCCATCAACTTCATTCCCAACAGCGAACGCGAAGCACTGCAATGGCTGATCCCTGCGCTGGATAGGCCCTTGCAGGATATGCCCCACGACGATTTCCTGAAGGCATGGTTCGCCATCGGGTACTTGTACGGTGGGTTGAACCCCGACGAAGCCACATTTCACGGTACGGAGATCAGCTACGAGGACATTGGGCCGGATCGTTTTCGATTGATCGAGCCAAGGTTGGTCGCGCCGTTTTATGTGCGCAGCGGTTGGCCCTTAGTGCTCGCGCCCCTTGCGGCCGAGGCTTGGCGACGGGACGAGTTGGGCATGATGGCTGATGACGAACTCTATTGCTACGAGATGGTCAAGAACGGAATACTGGATCGCATGGCTGGCGAGACTGGTTTGCTGTCCACATTGTTGAAAAGTTGAGCAACCAACAATGTGGCATATATTATCGTTTGAGACCTTCGTATCATGCGTTATATAGATCTTTTCGCGGGCGCGGGAGGTCTCTCCGAAGGTTTCATCAAGGCCGGGTTCACACCGGTGGCCCATGTGGAAATGGACCGCGCAGCCTGCTACACCCTCAAGACCAGGTTGGCCTATCACTACCTGATGAAAACGAACCAGACCGGAAAATATATTGACTATCTGAAGGGCAAGATCGGTCGGGATCAACTCTACTCCCTGCTTCCTCCAAAGACCCACGATTCAGTGATCAACGCCACGATCGGAGAAGATACGATCCAAGGCATTTTTACCCGCGTGGATGCATTGGCAGATGGTAAGCCCATTGATGTTCTTGCAGGAGGTCCTCCTTGCCAGGCATACTCCGTGGTCGGCCGTGCACGCGATGCCAATGGCATGCGCAACGACCCTAGGAACTATCTCTACAAGTACTACGCCCAATTCCTCGAACGCTACCAGCCCAAAGCCTTTGTTTTTGAGAACGTACTTGGCCTACGGACGGCGGCCAACGGGAAGTACTTCAACGACATGAAGGAATGTTTCGACAAAGCCGGGTATGTAGTAGCTGATGATCTCTTAAAAGCACGTGAGTTCGGAGTTCTTCAAGACCGCAAGCGGATATTGATCATCGGCTGGAAGAAGAATTTGAAGATCAAGGGCATGCCAAGCTTCCAGAAAATAGGTTGGGACTACACCGTAGCGGATATCCTTGGAGACTTGCCCATCATCAACTCTGGAGAGGGAGAAATGAAGAACGGTCGGTACCATGGAAAAGCAACAGATTACCTGAACCGTTCTCAACTTAGGAATGGACTATCTGTCCTAACTCAACACTGTGCTCGCCCGCACACCACACAAGACCTCAAAATCTACCGGATAGCTGTAGAACGATGGAACAAGGGAAAGGAACGGCTACACTACACGGACCTACCCAGCACACTCCGTACTCATAGGAATACCACCAGCTTCTTGGACCGGTTCAAGGTAGTTGCGGCGGATCAGCCATGCTCCCATACCGTGGTGGCTCACATCGCGCGCGATGGGCACCACTATATCCATCCTGACGTAAAGCAGAACCGATCCCTTTCAGTGCGAGAGGCGGCCAGGCTACAGTCCTTCCCCGACGATTTCTACTTTGAAGGCGTGAAGGTCGACAGCCCGCGTACGGCTGCCTTCAAGCAGATCGGCAATGCAGTTCCTCCGCTTATGGCAGAGAGTATCGCCAAGGCGATCAAGGCAAGGTTATGATGGTGGACTTCTCCCAGTATCCGGCCCAGGACGCACCACCCAAGGCCGGGGTGATGATCAATACATTCAGGGCTTTCGGATATGATCTTCGCACGGCGATCGCGGACATCGTGGACAACAGCATCTCTGCGGGTGCTCGCAATGTTTGGATCGATTACAACTGGGAGGGAGCCGACTACTTCATCCGCATTCGCGACGATGGTCATGGAATGTCCCTGCCGGAGTTGATCCAGGCCATGACACCAGGTAGTAGGGACCCAAATGAGGTGCGTGACAGCAAGGATCTTGGACGGTTCGGCCTCGGATTGAAAACAGCATCCTTCTCCCAATGCAAGCAGCTCACAGTCATCACCAAGCGAAGGGACCATGGTGTGATCCACAGGTGCTGGGATCTTGACCATGTGAACGAGACCGGCAACTGGTCCCTGCTTGATTACAATCCGGACCCTGTCTCGGCAGAAGCGCTCGGAGAACATGGCACGATCGTTTTGTGGCGCAAGCTCGATCGACTGATCAAGTCTCGGCTCGAATCGGATGAGGCGGGTCGCGCTGCCTATTTCGAAGAGCTTGAGCAGGTTCACAAACACCTGAGCCTGGTATTCCATCGCTATTTGGAGCGGGGCGAACTCGCCCTATTCATGGGTGGCAACAAACTGGTGCCTTGGGACCCGTTCATGAAGGGTAAGCCCGGCGTTCAGATCCCTGTGGAAGAAGCGCTCGATGAAGGCCGGATCACGGTGAAGGGTTATACCATGCCGCATATCACCAACATCCCAGCGGCGGAGCGGAGTGATGCCCGCACCAATGAATGGCCCGACCTCCAAGGCTTTTATGTATACCGCAACGACAGGTTGCTTCTCTACGGAGATTGGCTCGGAACCGGTAACCGCTCTGAGCCCACGAAGAACGCCCGCATCATGGTCAATCTGCCAAATTCACTCGACCATGAATGGCAGATAGACATCAAGAAGTCCACAGCCAGACCGCCTGCGCACATTAAAAAGCACCTGAAGCGCTTGGCAATGGTCACCCGGAACACCTCGATCAAGATCCACAAGTTCCGAGGTAACAAAGTGCTGCTCCAGCACAACGCCTCCTCAGTTACCTATGATGCGATATGGAAAGCACTGGAGGACCGCGATGGCAATTTCAACTATTCCATCAACGAGGACCATCCACTGATCCAGCATTTCATGCGGCAGGACGGGCTCAAGTCGAAAGACCTCATGTACGTGCTGCGTCAGGTGGCCGCAGCTGTTCCTGTGGAGGTGATCATCCAGAATCACAGCGAGTCTGCCGCCAGGCATGAACTGCGCAAGCCCTATGGTGAACTGGACAAACAGACCATTTTGCTTGCCCGGTCGATCTACAAAGAGCTACTCGAAGCAGGAATGAGCAAGGACATGGCCGAAAAGCGGCTGCTGAACACGCAGCCCTTCAGTGAATACCCGGAGCTGACCAGCTATCTCGATAACCTCTGACCACAATGAAAGCTCAGTGCCAAATCGCTCACATCCTCATCGAGGAAATAACTAACAATCCTACGAAGGACATCATCCGCGAATTCGCAATGAGAGCCTGGTCCACGGTAGGCGACACCAGCGTTGACATAGATGCCCTAGTCACTCAGCTCGAAGCGGACTATCAGGTTTTCCGACATGAAGCCACCTCCCTGGTGAACCCGAAAGTAAAGCCATGGCTGAAGGACAGTAAGGGGGCTATCAATTGGCAACTGTGGCAGCGCTATGCGAGCTATATGAAAGCCAAGAATCCTTCATTCAACACCAAGGACCTGGATGATGTCACGGACAAGATCCTGGACAAGTGCGCTGACCCTAGGTCGTCCGGGCCTTGGGATCGCAGGGGTATGGTCGTGGGGAACGTACAATCCGGGAAGACCGCCAACTATACAGGACTGATCAATAAAGCTGCAGATGCCGGGTATAAGATGATCATCGTCATCGCAGGCACTCATAACACGCTTCGGAAGCAGACCCAAGAACGCATCGACGAAGGTTTTATCGGCAGGAATAGCGCGGAGCTTATTAGACGGATGAACGGTCAATCCATTGGAGTGGGAAGATTCGCGTCCGACGTCGCTATATACTCTTATACGTCATCTGATGAGAACGGCGACTTCAATCGCGGTACAGCGACGCGGCTCAATGTGCCCATCAACGGGAGCAACCCCACCGTGCTGGTCATCAAGAAGAACAAAAGCATCCTGGAGAACCTCATCTTGTGGCTCGCCCAGTTCGCCCAACCCAATGCCGATGGTGACCGGAAGATCCACGACGTTCCTGTGCTTGTCATCGACGACGAAGCGGACAGTGCCTCGGTGAACTCCGGCACGGAAGATGATGTCAAGACCATCAACCGATACATCCGGGTACTCCTGAACCTGTTCGACCGCAACGCCTTCATCGGATATACAGCCACGCCATACGCCAACTTGTTCATCCCGTCGTCATGGAACCGCGACCTGCGGACTACAATCGGCGGTGAACCGTTCCGGATCGGAGAGGACCTTTTCCCGCGGGACTTCATTGTCAACATCCATCCGCCGAGCAACTACATCGGAGCCACCGAAGTATTCGGTCATGGTGAGGCTGGCATTGAGAACATTCCGGACCCGCTTCCGATCATTCGTGACGCGACGGATCAGGAGCCCTATTTCCCGGCACGCATCAACAAGGAAAATCGGGATCAACTGCCCGACGGTCTTCCTGCCAGCCTGAAGCGTGCGATCCAGTCGTTCATATTGACCTGTGCGATCAGGCGCTTGCGTGGACAGGCCACCAAGCACAACTCCATGCTGGTACATGTGGCACTCCGTGTTGCTTGGATCGATCGCATCGCCCGATTGGTCAACGAAGCGTTACATGACTATAGGAACCAGATACAGCTGAACACGGGCCCACTGCTTAGGGAGCTGGAACAGCTCTTCAACGAAGACTTCGTAGGTACCACGACCACGGTCTTGGAGAATTTGAGATACCAAGACCCTGCCATCAAGATCACGACGTGGGACGCGGTACGGCCCGAACTGTCGGCTGCGGTGAACAAAATCGAAGTGCGAGCTGTCCATGGGCAGAAGAACCTCCGCAATCTGGAGTATAAAAACACCCAGGAACTCAACTATGGCGAGTACGACGGTACCGGGTTAAGCGTAATCGCCGTTGGGGGGAACAAGCTCGCACGCGGCCTCACATTGGAAGGACTCTCAATGAGCTACTATCTCCGCACCACGCGTATGTACGACTCTTTGATGCAGATGGGGCGCTGGTTCGGCTACAGGCCGGGCTATGTGGATTTGTGCAGGCTGTTCACAACACCGGAGCTGCAACTGTGGTACGAGCATGTGGCTATGGCCACTGACGAGATGCGGGCGGACTTTGATGTGATGTCCACGCAAAACAAGACGCCGGAACAATTCCAGATCAAGGTCATGAAACACCCCGGCATGCTGATGATCACTTCGGCAGCCAGGATGAGGGGGCACGAAACCCTTGATCTCTCCTATTCAGGGCAGCTCAAGCAGACCTATGCATTCAGTGACAAGGGGGAAGATGTCACGAACAACTACAGGGCACTTCAGAAGTTACTGGGGCAGCTACCCGAGCCAATACTTCTATCGGCTGATACTCCTGCCAATTCCATTCTCTGGCGCGGCATCGAAGCGTGCCACGTTATCGACTTCCTTGCCGCATACAATGGGCTCGGCTTTTTCCCAAGTGAATCCATGCGCGGCTATGTGATGCAGCAGAACGGATCCGGCCTGCTGACTAATTGGAATGTCGCCATCATTCTCAATTCTCGAAGTCAGCACAACCACAAGATCCGGTTCCGCGATGTCAGGTCGCAAATCTTCACGTGGTCCAATGGTTCGATGAGCGGAGGCATGCCCGCCCGAAGTCTGGAACAGAAGGGGGATGTGCTGATCGTTGGCGGCAGCAAGAATGCCATCCTCGATAAAAGAGCCCGTATGATCGACCTCGACCTACCGACGCCGGCGGATAGGATCAGCGAACAGGAGTTGCGCGCTGTAAGAAAGGAGACTGGGACCCCCTTACTTGTCATCCTGCCCATGGACCCGCGCGTTTCCGACTCCACTCATACCGTACCCATTGTCGGTGTGGGCATCCAATTCCCGGAGATCGAAGGCGAAGTGGCGTACAGGTATGCCGTACGCCCGATGGCCGGAATGGAGGACGAAGTGCAGGAGAGCGACGATCCAGCGGACCGCGATGTTTGATCCCCGTACCATTTGGGAGGATATGGTCCGCGAACAGGGTGGGCGTACTGCTCAGTTCGTCGTTGAGTCCATACGGAGCGGCAAGTTTACTCTGGGATACACGCCACGTACGGCGACCAGGTTCGTTCAATTGGAACTTCCGCCAGGCATTCCCAGCTACAGCTCGCCGATCCGTCGGACACAGGCTATTCAATTGGAAAGGGTGCCCTTGCCCCACGGCGGAAGCAGCTTGATCCTTCTGCTCCAGGAACCCGTATTGGCCGATGTATTCTCCCTCTTTGTGGATGACCTGCTCCAACACTTGGTCATTGCACAGACCCCGGAGCAGGCTGTTTCTGCTTTCTACACGCGCTTCGAGCATTGGCAGCAACTGTTTGCCAGAGTTGCCTCCGACATGATCGGTATGGAAAGGCAAAGGGGGCTCTTCGGTGAGCTGACCATCCTCCAGCGGCTCCTTGATCGACATGCTGATGCTCCGGAGGCATGGGATTGCTGGAGAGGACCACTCAGCGCCAACCATGACTTCAGCAAAGCAGGTGCGGCATTGGAAGTGAAGACCTCCATAGCGAGCCTTCCAGTCATGCACATCAGCAACGAAGTTCAGCTGGACCTCACCGGGTGGACCGATTTGGTACTGTGCTTGGTCCACCTCAATGAGATCCGAGGTGGATCGCATACGCTTTCCGCCTTGATCAAGGAGTTAATCCAACGGAGCAGTACGCGTCCGGCCATTCAGGCCGCATTCCGGTCCAGGCTATTAAAGGTCGGTGTCGACCCGCTCCACTATGAACTATTCACTGAGCAGGGGTATGAGGTGCGTGCGATCTTGTGTTATCGCGTGACCGAAGACTTTCCGGCCATCCGGAGGAGTGGATTGAGCAGCACCATAGGAAAAGTCACCTATGAGCTTCATCCTGCCGGTTGCGTTCCCTATGGCATGGAGCTTGACAATGCATTGGACCTATTCCGATCCTAATGACCACTACGCCTGCCACTTCGGAAGACCATGAATTATCCCTGTTCATCCGATCGCTCCACAGTGAAGTCGATTCCATCCTGGAGACCGAACCGGAAGGAGCCACCAGCGAGAACGTATTCACCGAACACATACTGACCATACTCTCCGATGCCGGAGAAACGGATAGTCCCATACGCTGCCGCTACGAGAAAGAGAACCGCCACGGGAATACTGAACTCAAGATCAACGGATATGCGATCGACGAGAATCAGGAAACACTGGACCTCTTCATCACCCACTACCAACATGCTCCCGAGGCCTACCGGTTGGCCAAAGCCGACTTTGACAAACTGCTAAAGTGGCCGGCGAACTTTGCCAACTTGGCTCTGAAAGGTTACGAGGAGGACATTGAACCCAGCGCTTCCGAGGCGCTCGCCCTCGCCAGGATCATTCGGAAACATCAAAAGGACTTCATCCGGGTCAATATTTTCCTGATCAGCAATGGGCTCATTCCACACGACCCGCCGAAGAACCACAAGCTGAAGGGTTTCGACGACCTCACCATCAACTTTCACCTCTGGGACATCGAACGCCTCCATCGCCTCGACCAGTCGACCAACAATCGGGACCCCATCCAAATAGACCTGAAAGGACTCCATGGCGAGCCCATACCCTGCCTGGCCATGCCGTCGGAAAACGATGTGTATGAGTGTTATCTGGCCATTGTTCCCGGCCGGCTCCTCGCTACGCTATATCGCAACTACGGGACGAGATTGCTGGAAAGCAACGTGCGCGCCTTCCTGCAGCAGACCGGCAAGGTGAACAAGGGTATCATGCAGACCATCCGGCAGTCCCCGGAAATGTTCCTACCATACAATAATGGGCTTGCCGCCACCGCACTGGACGTGCAGACGGAAGTGAATAAAGGCCACCTGTACATCACCGGCATGCGCGACTTCCAGATCGTGAACGGCGGGCAGACGACCGCATCGCTATTCCACACGGAGCACAAGCACAAAGTGGAGTTGGACAAAGTCTTTGTGCAGATGAAGTTGACGGTGATCAAGGACGAAGCCAAGAAGAATGCCGCGGTCCCAGACATTGCACGCTTTGCGAACAGTCAGAACAAGGTCTCCGAACTGGACCTCACCTCGAACAATCCGATCCTACAGAAGCTGGAGGAGTTGTCCCGCACGATCTATGCGATAGATCCGGAGGATCGGAATAAGCAATCGGTCTGGTACTTCGAGCGGGTGAAGGGTCAGTACCGCGAAGCCCTTGCCAAGGAGCCGAACAACCGCAAGGAAGCGTTCAAGCGGAAGTTCCCAAAGGACCAGATGATCATCAAATCCGAGGTGGCCAAGTACATGAATACTTGGAACCGGCTTCCATTCCATGTGGTGAAAGGCGCAGAGAAGAATTACAACATCTACCTCAAGGCGATCAGCGAGGAGTTCAAGAAGACCATGCCAGGCCGGTTCTATTGGGAGGATATCGTAGCCAATGCCATTCTCTTCCGCGAAACCGACAAGCTGTTCGGCCGAAAAGGCAAGGACGCTATAGGCGACACCAACATCAAGGCGCCAACTGTCACCTACACGTTGGCATACCTGCATCAGGTTACTGGGAACCTCCTGGACCTTGGGGCGATCTGGCGTGCCCAATCACTTTCTCCCGCCTTGTCCAATGAACTGGGCAAAGGGCTTCAGTTCGTTTACAAGTACCTAAACAACTTGTCCGAATCACTGATCAGCGAAGCAGCCAAGTACGAGCGTACATGGGATGGCCTGAAGCAGCAGAAGGAGCATCCGTTCGATCTGAAAGCACTTGCGCCCTTCATGACCACCGAAGCCGAACGCAATGCCCGACATGCGCAGGGCGATGCGGATGCCGACAAGGCCCGGAACCATGGTATGCTTCAGCGGGTCATTGATATGGGTACGCGATTCTGGAATGGACTCAGCATCTACGCGCTACGGCAAGACCTGTTCGACAGTCATCAGCGTGGGTTCATCATGAATATCGCCAACAAGCTTCTGAAAGGTGGCCGTGACCTCACCACGCGGGAGGTGGAGAAAGGCATTGGCATCCTTGACCAGTTCGAGGTCATGGGATTGAATGCAGAGGACATTCGTTCCCTCAGCAAGGAAGAGGAGAGGCCGATTATTGATGCAGAGCATGCCATGCAGCGCTTCACCGCGATCCCGGATGGTGAATGGCAGCGCGTTCTCGACCTTGGCGAACAGACAAAGCGTCTGACCTATAACGAGATCAAGGCCATCCGGGAGCTTCGCAGCTATATCAATGCGAAGAGCAAGGAGATTTTCCCTGTTAACAAACTTGCGGTTGTGGAGGGCGCGGTCACTAAATTGAAGAACTTCGGAGTGAAGCTCTGAATCGGCCTGCCATCAGCGACCAAGCGCACCGACGTTTTCACCAAGGCCAAGCGCTCCGAGGTGATGCCCCTCCTCCATACCAATGGCAAATGCGCCCTACAAAGCAGCACCACCGATCGAATACCTTCATCCATCGCGTCGCGCATGTTTGTCGCCGTGCCGATCACTGCATGCGCAGACAACGTCCTGCTTCCCACCTTCGCCCCATGGAAATCCCTTTGGACCGTTTTGAGCAGGTGATCGACGAGCGCATCCTGGAGCGCGGGCTGAAGTACTTCGAGCGCGGCGCGGCGGAGGAGCCGGAAGAACTGGAACCGGGCCTGTACGAGGCCGTGGTGCAAGGCAGCGAGGATTATACGGTCAGTGTTCGGCTGAAGGGAAACACCGTCACGGAACATGCCTGCGATTGCCCGTATGAGGGTCCCGTGTGCAAGCACGTGGTGGCCCTCCTCTTCGAGCTACAGCAGCATGTTCTTCACCTGCCTAAGCAGGGAAAGGGCCGAACGAAAGTGAAGAAGCCCACCGTGGCCGAGCAGGTGGACCGTGCCCTGTCCGAACTGCCGCACAAGGAATTGGTCGCCTTTGTACGCGAGCGCTGCATGGCCGATGGCGCGTTCCGCAAGCAATTCCTGGTGGCCTGCGCGCCGCAAGCCATCACCGGCGACCGCAAGGACCACCTCAAAAGCCTGCGGGCCGGACTGCGGGCCGTGGCCGGGCGTGGCGGGTTCTTTGGCTGGAACGACACATACGCGGCCGCAGCCGTGCTGCACGACCAATTGGAGCAGGCCCGCACCCTGATCAAGAAAGGCCACCCACAACGCGCCCTGCCGATGATCAGCGCGGCGATCGAAGCCGGTGCGGAGGCCATGGAGCACGCCGACGACAGCAACGGCGACATCGGCGGAGGCATCGAATCGGCCATGGAGCTGCTTGATGAACTGGCACGGGCGGAGCACGAGGAACCGTTCCGGAAGGAACTGCT
>JAFDZY010000296.1 GCA_018266685.1 Bacteroidota bacterium | reverse complement strand
GCAGCGGCCAGCAAGGGGTTGGCATCTGCATCGCCAAATGAGTTGTTCGGCTCCAGGTCATCGGCAAACACCGGCGCCGTCACCGTAACGGTGAGGTCATACGTGTAGCACACGCCACCATCCAGGCTGTAGGCCAAAAAGTAATAGATGCCCTTGTGTACACAGGACATATTGCTGGTTTGGCCCACGGGCACTCCGCTTGCACCGGTGACATGGTCAAAGTAATTGACCTGGCTTCCCACGGAGTTGTACATGTAGATGCGCAAAGCCGGAGTGCCCGTTCCGGAATTGGACGCGTTGGTGTTCACGCTGATCTGTCCGTCCTGGGTGATGTTCAGCACGAAATAATCGTTGCTGGTGCCCGAAGCACAAGGCACCGGGCCAATATCACCGCTCATGGCGGTGCCGAGGGACATGGTATCGGCCTGGCCAAGGTTGTCGTTGGGCTCGGTTTCTGTTTGTGCCAACAGGGTGGCCGCAGCGAATATGAACGCTGCACATAGGGTGGTTCTGCCGATCATGGTCATGGGTGTTGGGATGGCAACAAAAAGAATTCATCCGGTACTCGCCGTCAATCACGAAAACTCGTTATCCGATGTCCTATGTGCCCAGTATCCGGGGTTTCCACGACCTCATTCCCGTTTGGGCCGGTTCGGCCAACCACTTGAACCCGGAATATGCAGTAGCTTGACTACTACGACCCGGAAACGCTTTGCCACAGTGCGTTTCACGCATTTTCGTTCCTCACCGGGAACGTGGCCCCGCCTTCGTCACGAAAATGCCTGTGGCTGTGCGTTTCCGGCTCTCGTTACGTCAGCTACTGCATAATCCGGGTTGAATGAACGTTTTCTTTGCACCGACATGCGGTGGAACATTCCGCGAAATCTGAACCATGCTGAACCGGGAAGCGACGATTGAACACATCACCAGTTGGCTGCGGAACTATTGCACCGCCAACCACCAGCAGGGCTTCGTGGTGGGCATCAGCGGCGGCATCGACAGCGCAGTTACCAGCACCTTGTGCGCACGCACCGGTCTTCCCGTGCTTTGCGTGGAGATGCCCATCCACCAGGCCCCCGCACAAGTGGACCGGGCACAGGAACACATCACCTGGCTGCGGTGGAGTCACGCCAACGTGGAAGAGTCCCGCGTTGACCTTACACCGGTTTTTGATGCGATGGTGAAGGCCCTTCCGGAGCAGGAAGGCAATGCCGCATGGCACCTCGCCCTGGCCAACAGCCGCGCCCGCCTGCGCATGACCACGCTGTACTATTTCGCCGGCATCCGTCGCGCTTTGGTGGCGGGCACGGGCAACAAGGTTGAGGACTTCGGTGTGGGCTTCTATACCAAGTACGGTGACGGCGGCGTGGACCTCAGCCCCATTGCCGACCTCACGAAGACCGAGGTATATGCGTTGGCCGGGGCGTTGGGCGTTGTGAAGAGCATCCAAAGCGCCAAGCCCACTGACGGCCTCTTCGGCGACGACCGCAGCGACGAGGACCAACTGGGCGCGAGCTATCCGGAACTGGAATGGGCGATGGCGCTGCGGGAAGCTGGGCAGGCCGTGGAAAAGGATGAGCTCAGTGCCCGTCAACGTGAAGTACTGGCCATCTACGACCGGCTGCACACAGCGAACGCACACAAGTGGAAAGCGATACCGGTGTGCTTAGTCCCGAAGGATTTGCCGCGGTAGCCCTATCGCCTGCGCACATCAATGTCAGCCCGTAGGGCATTGAAGAACCGCTTGCGTTCCTTTTCCCCGCTCCCGCTGATGGGAGTGGAGCGCCGCATGATGTTTTCCAAGGAGCGCTTGGTGTGTTCCACGAATCGCGCGTCGGTGGTGCCGAGATAGTGTACTCCGGTGTGGTTCAGGAACACGATGCGCCGTTGGCCATTGTCGATGTAGATCGCATTGTCCCCGAGCAGGACTTCATTATGAAAGAGCTGATACCGCGCCGTTCCTTCTTCTGGACGATCACCGGGAAGGAATTTTAGACCGTGCTCCGCCTGCAGCTCCAAATGGCCAAGCAGGTCCACGCAGCAATCGAACAGGAGCTGTGCATCCTCCTCCTTCCTGAACACGCCGGTAGCGCGGTAATAGCTGATCTGCCGCAGGGTGCTGCTCATGCCTTCTGCGTTCCAGATCTCAACGCTCGGCATCCGGCAATAGGTGAGGTAAGTCTTCTTGCCCAGTGCCAGCAATGCTTCGTCCCGGATGGAAAGGTTCAAGGCCTGGAGGTCCGGGCCGTCCTCTTGAAGGATCGTCTTGCGCCAGAAGAAGAATTTGAAGATTGACAGCTCAGGTGAAGAGAAGTGGTGGAACAAGGGAATGTCCTTGCTCTGGAAGATGAAGGTGGTGTCCTTTCCGTTCGCGGCTTCCTCCAAGTGCCGGTTCAGGGAGTTCAGCCAAGCGGTGAAGGTGAACTCCTTGCCGTCCACGAACGGCCCTTGGAACAGAAAGCCACCCGCGTGTTGGCCGATCAGACCATCCACGGACAACCGGAATTTGCGGGTGATCACCGCAAGCTCACCGAGGTCCAATGGCTTTTCGCCCCGGATGCGCCTGTATGCACTGTCCGTGCTTACCCCCAGCAAAGCAGCCAATTCCTCCGCCAGCGAAAGGTGCGGGGCCAAGCTTTCCTTGACCTGCCTGAAGAGGGCCTGTTGCAGCTCGGCGGCATTCATCGATACGAAGATCGGCGGAATTCCGTGATCTGCACATCCTCTCCTACGGGATTTCGCGGATCGTTCGGGGAACAGCACCCCCATCCGCAAGGGCCGCCAGATCACCGGTATCTTCCAGAGGCGCGCCGGGGGCTTTCGCCGATCACCAGCCTGCATGGCGCAAGCTGCGCCAACACCCCGCCTTGCCGAGAGGGTTGCTTTGCCCATACAAAAACACAGCACCATGAAAACCCTCAAGCACATCGGCGTCTTCATCGGCATGTTTGCGCTGGTGAATTGTTCCTCCGCACAGACCTCCGCCTTGGCGGACACCCTGTACTTCAGGGATGGCCACAGCATGGCCGTCCAACTGGACGAGATCGGGCCGGACGCCCTCATCTACCGCCAGGTTGGTGAAACCCTCCGCCGCTCCGTGGCTAAATCTGAGATCGCCCGGATAACGTTGCATTCCGGGGAGATGATCAAGATCGCCCTTGAACCGATGGATGCCAAGATGCCGCCTCAGGCAGCCAAGCTGAAGCACGTGCTGAAGGTGGATATCCTCTCACCAGTGACGAACCACTTGGTACTTGGCTATGAACAAGTGCTCCGGCCCTGGATGAATGTGGAGGCAAAGGTGGGATTGATCGGGGTGGGCATCGCGAAGCAAGAAGATGCCAAATACTCCGGGGTGATGCTGAAAGCGGGCATAAAGTTCATCACACGGCCTACTATCGCATCCCATGGGATGAAGCTCAATGCCTTATTGCAAGGAGGATATGTGAAGCCTGAGTTGATCTACTCCAGCTACACCATGAAGTCGACTGGCCTGAACGGATCTGCCACGCTCGATCAGGACCCGGTGAAAAGCGGCGACTTCGCCTTCAACTTGGTCCTTGGCAAGCAACACTTGCTGGGTGGCGCCGTCACGGTGGATACCTTTTTCGGCCTCGGTTTCGGAATGCATTGGTCTCGCACCAGTGATGAGGTGGACAAGGACGCAGGCAGTAGCAAGCTGTTTGGTGTGATGGTCGGAAGAAGTTCCTTCCCGATCGCCCTGAGCGCGGGCATGACGTTCGGCGTGGCATTCTGAATTACCGGTTCCGGGGTCCAACACGCCTTGCCGGTAACACTGACCAAATGAACTTGGGGCGGTATTGTGCAGTGGTCGCACAATACCGCCCCGACTAATTCCAATCGTTAGCGGAACATCCACGGAGAAGCCACGCCATTGCCGCAGCACCGCCGAAAGCACAGGACCTCACCCGATCGTCCAAACATTCTCCCCGCGCAGCAACGCATCCAGGTCACCCGCGCCCTTCTTCTCCTTCGCCATGGCCACTTGGGCGTTCATCTTCGTCTCGTGGGTGTGGCGGTCGTTCACGTAGAACACGCCGAAAGGCCGTGGCAATGCACCTTCCCGGTGCGGGTCATCAAAGAGCCGCACGAGGATGCTGGCCTTGAACGAGTCGCGTTCATCATGCACCCATACATCATCCATGGAGTGCTTTCCATCAGTGAGTTCCACGGCCACGGGCGTCATGCCATCGAGCTTGATGCCCTTGGTGCCGTTGGCGAAGAGCAACGGCTTGCCGTGCTCCATGAACACGGTGTGCAGCGCCTTGCTGGCCTTCTCGGTGAAGATCTCAAAGGCACCGTCATTGAACACGTTGCAGTTCTGGTAGATCTCCACCATGCTGGTGCCGCGGTGCGCATCGGCGCGCAGCAGCACTTCGCGCAGGTGCTTGGGGTCGCGGTCCATGCTGCGTGCGATGAAGGTGGCATCGGCGCCCTTGCACAGGGCGAGCGGATTGAACGGATGGTCGGTGCTGCCCATCGGTGTGCTCTTGGAGACCGCTCCCTCCGGGGAGGTGGGCGAATACTGCCCCTTGGTGAGGCCGTAGATCTCGTTGTTGAAGAGCAGCACGTTGATGTCCACGTTGCGGCGCAGCAGATGGATCAGGTGGTTGCCGCCGATGCTGAGCGAATCACCGTCGCCCGTGATCAGCCACACGCTGAGGTCCGGCTGCACGCTGCGCAGGCCGCTGGCGATGGCCGGTGCGCGCCCGTGGATGCCGTGCATGCCGTACGTGTCCAAGTAGTATGGAAAGCGCGAGGAGCAGCCGATGCCGCTGATGAAGACGATCTCTTCCTTGGGCCGGCCGTGGTGCTGCAGCACGCTCTCCACCTGCTTCAGGATGGAATAGTCGCCGCAGCCCGGGCACCAGCGCACTTGCTGGTCGCTGCTGTAATCGATCTTCTGCGGCGTGGCCGCAGCGGGTTCCATGGCGCTCATGACTTCAACAGGTTTAGCGCACCGGCCTTGATCTCCGCCGAGGTGAAGGGCATGCCCTGGACTTTGTTCAGGCCCTGCGCATCCACCAAGTATTCGGCGCGCAGTAACTGGCGCAGTTGGCCGCTGTTCATTTCGGGCACCAACACCTTCTTGTACTTCTTCAGCAGCCCACGCAGCCCTTTGTTCATGGGGAACATGTGGCGCAGGTGTACGTGGGCCACGCTGTGGCCTTCCTGCTGCAATTCCAGCGCGGCCGTGCGGATGGCCCCATAGGTGGATCCCCAGCCCACGATCAACAGTTCACCTTCGGCGGGGCCACTGTCCAGGCGGATAGGCCGGTAGGTGTCGGCGATGCGTTGCACTTTTTCCGCCCGCAACGCAACCATGCGTTCATGGTTCAGCGGGTCGTAGCTGATGTTGCCGGTCTTGTCCTCCTTCTCAATGCCGCCGATGCGGTGCTGCAGCGCCTTCATGCCGGGGATGGCCCACGGGCGCACGGCGCGCTCGTCGCGCGCATAAGGCAGGAATTTTCCCTCGGCATCATGGAAGTGCGCGGTGTTCCATGCCGGCCCGTTTGCATAGGGCGGCGTGATCGGCCGCAGGTCCTTCGCCTCCGGGAAGCGCCACGGTTCGGCGCCATTGGCGATGTAGCCGTCGCTGAGCAGGATCACCGGCGTCATGTGCTCCACGGCGAGCTTCACCGCTTCATACACCATCTCGAAGCAATCGGTGGGGCTGCTGGCGGCGATCACCGGGATGGGGGCCTCACCGTTGCGGCCATGGATGGCCTGCCACAGGTCGGCCTGCTCGGTCTTGGTGGGCATGCCGGTGCTGGGGCCACCGCGTTGCACGTTCACCACCACCAAGGGGATCTCCAGCATGCAGGCCAGCCCTAGGGCTTCACCTTTCAGCGCGATGCCGGGCCCGCTGCTGGCCGTGGTGCCGAGCGCCCCGCCGTAGCTGGCTCCGATGGCGGCGCAGACGGCCGCGATCTCGTCCTCCGCTTGGAAGGTCTTCACGCCGAAATGCTTGTTGCGCGAGAGCTCGTGCAGGATGTCGCTGGCCGGGGTGATGGGGTAGCTGCCATAGAACAGCTCCAGCCCTGCCTTCTGCCCGGCGGCGATCAGGCCGATGGCGATGCCTTGGTTGCCGGTGATGTTGCGGTAGGTGCCCTTGGGCATCGGCGCGGGCTTCACCTCGAAGCGCGTGGTGAAGGTTTCGCTGGTATCGCCGTAGTTGTAACCGGCCTGCAGCACGCGCAAATTGGCCTCCAGCAGGTCCGGCTTGCTCTTGAACTTCTTGGCCAGGAAGGCGCGCGAACGGTCCAGCTTGCGGCTGTACATCCAATGGATGAAGCCCAGCACGAACATGTTCTTGCTGCGGTCCTTCTCCTTCATGCCCAGCGTGGTGCCTTCCAGCGCGTTGCGCGTAAGCTTGGTGATGTCCACGCTGTGCAGCACGTAGTTGTCCAGCGTGCCGTCCGTGAGCGGGTTTTCCACATCGGGATAGCCCGCCAGGCGCAGGTTCTTGCTGTCGAAGCCGTCGCTGTTGGCAATGATGGTGCCGCCGTGCTTGAGCTTGCCGAGGTTGGCCTTGAGCGCTGCCGCGTTCATCACCACCAGCACGTCGCACGTGTCACCCGGGGTGAAGACGTCCACGCTGCCGAAGTGGAGCTGGAAGCCGCTAACGCCCGCCAGCGTGCCCTGTGGCGCGCGGATCTCGGCGGGATAGTTGGGGAATGTGCTCACGTCGTTGCCGAAGAGCGCGTTGCTGTCGGTGAATTGCGCCCCGGTGAGCTGGATCCCATCGCCGCTGTCTCCGGCAAAGAGGATCACCACTTTTTCGCGAGCCTCCACCTTTTTGGGCGGAAGCGTTGTGGTTGTGTCCATTTTCGAGGTGCAAAGGTACAGGGGCATTTGGTGCTTCGTCCTGACCTGGGTCAACACGAGGTCCGGACCTTACGACAGGGTGAACTCCATCCACCACGCGGCCTATTGTCGTTTACTTTGCCTGGTAGTTACCCCCTACACATGCAAAAAATCCCATCGAGCCTTCTATTGGCGGCCCTTTATCTGCTTTCGATCAGCGCCTGCCGTACAGTGTCTACTACTGTGGATGCATCTGTACCCTCCACATCATCCAGTGCTTCAGCCCCCGCCCAGCTTGCCCAGCAAAACGTGGATGCCACCATCTACCAGAACATGTCCGCCGAGGTCCATCGGCTGTACCAGCAAGGTTACGAGCTGGCCAAGATCCGCTTGGACGCCAACCTGGCCCGGCCGCACACCAAGCCTCCGGCGGTGATCGTGGACATTGACGAGACCGTGCTGGACAACAGCCCTTACCAGGTGACCAATGCGGCCAACGGACGCACGTATTCCCCCGAAACCTGGAAACAATGGACCGCCAAGGCCAGCGCCAAAGCCCTGCCCGGCGCGGTGGAATTCCTGAACTATGCGGCTTCCAGGGGTTGCGAAGTGTTCTACATCAGCAACCGCGAAGCCGATGAAGAAGCAGCCACCGTGCGCAACCTTGCCACCGTGGGCTTCCCCATGGCCGACACGCTGCACGTGGTTCCCATGGTGGGCACCAGCGACAAAACAGCGCGCCGCGCCGCAGTGGCCAAAACGCATTACATCGCCTTGCTGGCCGGCGATCAGTTGCGCGACTTTGACGAAAGCTTCAAAAACCGCAGCGTGGACAACGGCAAACCATTGGTGGACGCACAACGCGACACCTTGGAGCGTTACTTCATCATGCTGCCCAATTCCATGTACGGCACTTGGCTGGACGCGGTGAGCGGCAAGCCACTGGAAAGCAAGCCTGCCAACAAGGAAGCCGTGCTGAAGAAGAACGCCTATTGATGCGCGCGGTGGTGCAACGGGTGCTGGAAGCCTCCGTGCAGATTGGCGGCATGGAGCACGCGCGCATTCCCAATGGGCTGCTGGTATTGTTGGGAATTGAAGTCGGGGATACGGTGGAAGACCTGGAATGGCTGGTGGGCAAGGTGGCCCGCATGCGCTTGTTCCCGGATGAGAACGGCGTGATGAACCTGGACATCAATGAAGCGCGCGGCGAGCTGCTGTTGGTGAGCCAGTTCACCCTGCACGCCAGCACGCGCAAAGGCAACCGGCCCAGCTACATCCGCGCAGCGCGGCCCGAGGAGGCCATACCGCTATACCTGCGGGCCAAGCAACTCCTCAGCATGCTGATACATGGCCATGTGCGCAGCGGCGAGTTCGGCGCGGACATGCAGGTTTCGTTGGTGAACGACGGGCCTGTGACCATTGTGATTGACAGCAGGCTGAAAGAATGAGAGCAAATTGCCAATTTGCCAATTCGCCAAAACCTGGCTCCTCCTTTGGCATATTGGCAAATTGGCGAATTGGCAACTTTGAAGGCACGTTCGTGCCAGGAAAGCATACACAAGTGAACCATGG
>JAFDZY010000295.1 GCA_018266685.1 Bacteroidota bacterium | reverse complement strand
GTTCATCCTGTCCAAAAACACAGGCCCGTTCCAATGGACGGCGCCCGCATCCTGTCCATCCTGTTCATCCTGTCCAAAAACACAGGCCCATCCCAATGGACGGCGCCCGCATCCTGTCAATCCTGTTCATCCTGTCCAAAACCCAGACCCGTCCCAATGGACGGCGCCCGCATCCTGTCCATCCCGTTCATCCTGTCCAAAAACACAGGCCCGTCCAGATGGACGGCGCCCGCATACTGACCATCCCGTTCATCCTGTCCAAAAACACAGGCCCATCCCAATGGACGGCGCCCGCATACTGACCATCCCGTTCATCCTGTCCAAAAACACAGGCCCATCCCAATGGACGGCGCCCGCATCCTGTCCATCCCGTTCATCCTGTCCAAAACCCAGACCCGTTCCAATGGACAGCACCAGCATTCTGACCATCCCGTTCATCCTGTCAATGGCCACAAACTAAAAAGAGCCGTCCTTACGGGCGGCCCTTCTGATGGGTCGGAATAGGATCTTGATCACTTCTTGCCGATGCCCTCGTCGCTCACGGTGAGCTTGTGGCGGCCTTGGGCGCGGCGGCTGGCCAGCACGGCACGACCTGCCGGTGTGCTCATGCGCTCGCGGAAGCCGTGCTTGTTCACGCGTTTGCGCTTGCTGGGCTGGTAGGTACGCTTCATCGCCTGTGTATTTTTTCCAAAAGGGAGCGCAAAGATAGCCTTTTACCTGAACCACACAAATTGACTTCTTACCCCTGCCTTGTTCCGCCTGCACCAAAGCCCTGAAACGACAGCCATTGGGAGCAATTCAAACCGGTTCAGCCTATATGGGCGGGTCTCCATGGACGGATACCCCATCCCGTCAATCCTGTTCATCCTGTCCAAAAGCATTGACCTGTCCCAATGGACGAAGACCCCATCCTGTCAATCCTGTTCATCCTGTCCAAAAGCACTGGCCTGTCCCAATGGACCAAGATCCCATCCTGCCAATCCGGTTCATCCTGTCCAAAAGCACTGGCCTGTCCCAATGGACCAAGACCCCATCCCGTCAATCCTGTTCATCCTGTCCAAAAGCATTGACCTGTCCCAATGGACGAAGACCCCATCCTGTCAATCCTGTTCATCCTATCCAAAAGCACTGGCCTGTCCCAATGGACCAAGACCCCATCCCGTCAATCCTGTTCATCCTGTCCAAAAGCACTGGCCTGTCCCAATGGACCAAGATCCCATCCTGCCAATCCTGTTCATCCTGTCCAAAAGCATTGGCCTGTCCCAATGGACCAAGATCCCATCCTGCCAATCCTGTTCATCCTGTCCAAAAGCATTGACCTATCCCATTGGACGGAGACCCCATCCTGCCAATCCTGTTAATCCTGTCAAAAAACCTTCAGTTCACCGTTTGAACCGAAGCCGCTCCAGCCCATACGCCCGCACAGCGCCCTCCTCCTCCTCCACGATCAACCTTCCGGAAGCATCCACGTCCAGGGGCCTGGCGCGGAAATCATTCCCGTCCAGCGTAAAGTCCGCAAAACGGCCCTTGGCCCACAGCCGTTCGGTGTAAGCTGAAGAAACAGCGCCGTCATCGGCATACACCTTCTGCCACCACCATTCCAAGCGTTTGCACATCATGTCCAGCACCGGTTCCACGCCCATGGCACGCCCGCATTCCTGCCGCAGGCTGGTGGCTGCCAGATCGCTCTCCATGCCCCGGCTGTCCACATTGAGGCCGATGCCCACCACCGAGGAAGCCACAAAACTGCCTTGCAGTTCATTCTCGATCAGAATGCCCGACACTTTGCTGCGGCCCACCAGGATATCGTTGGGCCACTTGATGCGCACCTCCGCCACATTCTTGCCCGCTGCACGGAGCAGTTCCGCCACTACGTCATGCACGGCCAGCGCGGCGGCTTTGGCCAGGGTAAATTGCATCATGGCCGGAAATCGCTCCGGCAGCAACACCACGCTCATGGCGAGGTCCAGGCCGGGCGCAGTAAGCCATTGGCGGCTCCATTGGCCCCTCCCTTGGGTCTGTTCATTGGCCAGAATGACAGTGCCATGGCCGAACCGCCCCTCGGAAACCCCTCTGGCCGCATAGTTGTTGGTGCTGTCCACCGATGCAAGCCGGACAAGTTCCTTTCCGATGATGGACATGATCTCTTTCGGAGCGGCACTGAAGCACGGGAAGCCCGCGCCGGATGCGTACCTTTGAACGCGCCAAGATAGACCGTATGAAGAAAGCCCACCGGACCACATCCCCAAGCCCACTGGTAAAGGCCGTGGTCCTAGGCATGCAGGAAGTGAAGGCAAAGGACATCGTGCACCTCGACCTGCGCGGGGTGCCCGGTGCCGTGTGCGACCACTTCATCATCTGCCATGGCGGATCTCCAACGCAGGTGGAGGCCATTGCCCGTAGCGTGGAGCGCTTCACCCAACAACTGATGCACGAAAAACCATGGCACGTGGAGGGCAAGGAAAACGCCGGCTGGGTGCTGCTGGATTACGTGGATGTGGTGGCGCATGTCTTTCTGCGCGATGTGCGGACCCATTTCGGACTGGACCAGCTCTGGGCAGATGCCGCCCGGATCTCTTATGACAACGTAGCCTGAACCCGATCGTGGAAAACAACGAGAAACAAAAGAAGGACGGCATGGGCCAGCGCCCCAAGCGCTCCTTCAACTTTTACTGGATCTACGGGGTCATCGTGGTGATGATCCTGGCCATGGGCCTGTTCAACTTCAACTCGCGCGTGGTGCGGATCGACATTTCCGACTACGACAACTTCCTGGCCCAGGGCGATGTGCAGGGCATTGCGGTGAACGGCGATGCCGTGCTGGTAACCATCAAAAAGGACAGCCTGCAGAAGGAGGTACACAAGAAAAAGCTCGCTGGCACCACCCCGGAGCCGGGCACGCCGGAGTACACCTTCTACATTGGCAACAGCCCGCAGATGCAGCAGCAGGTGATCGAGGATGCCCGTGCCCACAAGGTGGATGTGCGCATCGACCCCCAGAATGATTTTGGCAAGGACTTCCTGCAGGGACTGCTGTTCTTCGGAGCCATCATCCTGGTGTGGATGTTCGTGATGCGCCGCATGGGCGGGCCCAGCGGCCCCGGCGGGCAGATCTTCAACATCGGCAAAAGCCGCGCACAGGTGTTCGAGGGCGGCAAGAGCACCGACATCACCTTCAATGATGTGGCAGGACTTGACGAAGCCAAGGAAGAGCTGCAGGAGATCGTAGACTTCCTGAAGACACCCAAGAAATACACGGACCTCGGCGCGAAAATTCCCAAGGGCGCCTTGCTGGTGGGCCCCCCCGGCACCGGCAAAACCCTGCTGGCCAAGGCAGTGGCCGGTGAAGCACAAGTGCCTTTCTTTTCGCTCAGCGGCTCCGATTTTGTGGAGATGTTCGTGGGCGTGGGCGCCAGCCGCGTGCGCGACCTTTTCAAGCAAGCCAAGGAAAAGGCACCCAGTATCATCTTCATCGACGAGATCGACGCCATAGGGCGTGCACGTGGCCGCAGCGTGAACATGGGCAGCAATGATGAACGTGAGAACACGCTGAACCAGTTGCTCACCGAGATGGACGGCTTCGGCACCAACACCGGTGTGATCATCCTCGGGGCCACCAACCGTGCCGACGTGCTGGACCGCGCCCTGCTGCGCCCGGGCCGATTTGACCGGCAGATCTTTGTGGACATGCCGGACCTCAACGAGCGCATCGCCATCTTCAAGGTGCACCTCAAGCCCCTGAAGCTGGACATCGCCGTGGACGTGGAGTTCCTGGCGCGCCAAACACCGGGCTTCAGCGGTGCGGACATCGCAAACATCTGCAACGAAGCCGCACTGATCGCGGCGCGGCGCAAGAAGACCTCCGTGGAGAAGCAGGATTTCCTTGATGCCGTGGACCGCGTGATCGGCGGCCTGGAAAAGAAGAACAAGATCATCACCAACGAAGAGAAGCGCGCCATCGCCTTCCACGAGGCCGGGCATGCCACGGTGAGCTGGCTGGTGGAACATGCATCACCCTTGGTGAAGGTAACCATTGTGCCACGCGGGCGCTCCCTCGGTGCAGCTTGGTACCTGCCCGATGAGCGCCACCTCACCACGGCCGAACAGATGCTCGATGAGATCTGCGCCGCCATGGGCGGACGCGCCGCGGAGGACATCATCTACGGCAAGGTGAGCACCGGCGCGCTGAGCGACCTGGAGAAGGTGACCAAGCAAGCCTACGCCATGGTCACCGTGTACGGCCTCAACGACAAGATCGGCAACATCAGCTTCTACGACAGCAGCGGCCAGAACGACTACAGCTTCTCCAAGCCATACAGCGACCACACGGCCCAAACCATTGACGAGGAAGTGCGCAACATCGTGGAAATACAGTACCAGCGCGCCAAGCACATCCTCACCACCAACAAGGACAAGCTCACCGCGCTGGCCACCCAACTGCTGGAGAAGGAGGTGATCTTCAAGGAGGACCTGGAAAAGATCTTCGGGGACCGCCCGTTCGCAAAGACCGAGCCTGCCGCAGCTCCGCCCGCCACCAATGGCAACGGGGGCGGCATCCATGCCGGCGAACCTGCCGAACACGGCACCCCTGAAGGCAGCACCCCGGTGGCGTGAACCGTCTTGCCCATGACCGAAATGGCCACACGCGCACTGACGGGTGCCGCCTATGTGGCGCTCACTGTCGGTGCCGCATTGGCAGGTCCGCTCACCACCACGTTGCTCTTTCTGCCCGTTTGTGCACTGGCCGTTGGCGAGATGCACCGCTTGGCCTATGGCGCCGCAAGGCAACCGCTCACCGTTCCGTTACTGTGCACGCTCATGGTGTATCTGGCCGTGGCTGGCCATGGCATGGGCCGGATTTCCGCGCCGTGGGTTGCTGCCGTAGCCGTGGTGGCATTCACCGTGGGCGTGCTTGAAGCTTTGGCTGCTGGGCGCAACCAACCCTTGCTGCGCACGGGCCTGCTGCTGATCGGCCTGGCGTATATCGCTCTGCCTTTCGGCCTCACCACATGGCTGCTCTCAGGCGGACCATGGCTCTTCCTGGGTTTCATGATCTTGCTTTGGACCAATGATACCGGCGCCTATCTGGTGGGCAAGGCCATCGGGCGCACCAAGCTCCTTCCCCGCGCCAGCCCCAAGAAAACTGTGGAAGGCCTGCTGGGCGGCATACTGCTCTCCGTGGGAGTTGCCCTGCTGCTTGCCCGTGCTTGGCCGGTGCTGACATCTGCGCAATGGGTTGTTTGTGCGGTAGTGGTCTCCATCGCCGCCACCATTGGCGACCTGCTTGAATCCGCCTTTAAGCGGAGCGCGGGCGTGAAGGACTCCGGCTCCATCCTTCCCGGGCACGGCGGGATCTTGGACCGCTTTGACGGCTTCCTGCTCGCATTGCCAGCCATGGCGGCATACGTGGCCATCGTGCGGGCCTGATGGCCCATGCGGGCCCATCCGCCCGGCCCTCCCCTATATTTGGCCACCTCCTGAACATGCGCCTGCACCGCGAAGGCACCGCCACCATCCTGCTCGTCCTGGCGTTCTGCTGCTTCGCGGGCTTCGCCGCCCTGCATTGGCTGCCTTCTGTTGCGGCATGGCCCTTGGTTGCACTCTTCGCCGGCCTGCTGGGCGTGGTGATCTGGTTCTTCCGCGTGCCCCCGCGCAAGCCTGTGCCCAATGATGCCGTTGTACTTTCCCCCTGCGATGGCAAGGTGGTGGTGATCGAGGAGGTGGAGGAATACGAATACTTTAAGGACAAGCGCATCCAGGTGTCCGTCTTCATGAGCCCCCTGAACGTGCATGTGAACTATCATCCCATCAACGGCACCACTGCTTACCGCCAATACCACAAAGGCAAATACCTGGTGGCGTGGCACCCGAAAAGCAGCACCGAAAATGAGCGGAGCACCGTGGTGGTGAAGCATCCGGTGCACGGGGAAGTGCTCGTGCGCCAGATCGCCGGGGCGCTGGCCCGGCGCATCTGCACCTACCCCGAACCGGGCGGGGCCGTGGTCCAGGGCACCGAGCTCGGCTTCATCAAGTTCGGTTCCCGCGTGGACCTGTTCCTTCCAAGAACCGCATCCATTGCCGTGAAGATCGGTGATGTGGTGCAGGGCGCCACCACGGTGATCGCCCGCCAAAACACATGAACATGCGCATTTCCCCGGTCTTGATCGCGGCTTTGGCAGTGGCATCCTGTTCGCAGCCGGCAAGCGCTCCGACGCCAGCCCCTCCACCGGAACAACCCAAGGTTCAACCGGAAGTTGCGGACCATGCGACGGACACGGCCCAACCAGCCGTGGCGAACGGGCAGGTAGTGCTCCGCTCCTTGGGCGGCAGCGGTTTGAAGTTTAATGGTGTCTACGACTCCCATGGCACCGGGGACATCCACTACATCATGCGTTTTTTTGAGCGCGGCAACGTGGCCTTGGTGGCGGGCAGGCAACGCACCGGCGACCGCGTGGACCTGCGCGACCTGCTGAAGCAAGATGCCAAAAGCGGCAAGGACAACTTGCACAATGTGCCTGTGGAGCGCCGTGGCGACAGCCTCTTCTTCACCACCATGGCTACGCGCGGCGAGATCCTTTATTCCGGCGTGGTGGCCGGCGATTCGGTCCGCTTCCTGAAGCACAGCAGGGTAACCGGAAAGAAGGCCGTGGTGAGCTATGGCTTCGTGCCAGACGGTTCCAAGTGGCCCTGAAACAATACGGCACGTAATTCATCCAGCCGACCTATGCCATAGGTGGCTTCCGGATCGCGTCCGGACGGCGGTGAGAGATGGGCTTGGTCCATGCCTGCGTTGCGGGCCCCGGCCATGTCCGTGCGTGCATTGTCGCCGATCATCAGGCTTTCATCCGCCCTTGCGCCCGCCGAGCGCAGTGCATGGCGGAAGATTCCCTTGCCGGGCTTGGCCACACCGGCCATCTCACTGGTGAGCACTACATCGAAGAACTTGCGGATACCGGCTGCATCCAGCTTCAATGCCTGGATCTCCGTGAATCCGTTTGTAATGATGTGGAGGCCGAAGTGTGGCCGCAAGTCTTCCAACAGGGCAAGTGCGCCGGGCATTAGCGCGGAACGCTGCGGGCACCGTTCCATGTAGGCCTTGTCCAGGTGTGCGGCCAAGGCCGGTTTGTGCAGCCCGAAATGCCGTAACGCAAGGTTGAAGCGGAGCGAGCGAAGCACTTCCTTGGGAATCTCACCGGCCTCATGCTGGATCCAGAGAGCGGCATTCACTTCCTCGTATGCCGCAATGAACGGCCGTTTTGCCACTCCTAAGCCTTCCAACCCAAAATCCGCATGCAGCTCGGCAAGTACGTCACGGGAGTTGCGCTCGAAGTCCCAGATCGTGTGGTCCAGGTCGAAAAAGAGGTGGCGGTAGGATTTCACCGGGTGAATTTCCATGCGGCGCTCAATACCACGGACCAGGCCACCACGGCGATCAGCAAGAAAGGAAGGGTGCGCCGGTCGGTGCGGAAATATTTGGCCGCAAGCACTGCGGTGATGGGTATGGAGAGCAAGGGTGGCAGGAGAAAAACCAGCCCCTGCATGCCGTAGCCACGCTTCATGCGCACGATGAGCCGGTTGCTGCGGGTGAAGATCCGCTTGGGCCGCTGCCCGCGCGCCAAGGCCCGTGCGCGGTTGCGCAAACGCCGCAACCTGAACCATTCCAACACGGGTGCACTCCCCAAATAGAAGGCCAGCGCGCCTATGCAGCCCCCAAGCCCCACCAACAGCACCGTTTCCCAGAAGCCGTTCCCGAAACGATAGGATGCAATGGGCGAAAAGAAGAACTTCAGCACGGCGGCCGTCATTACCCCGATCGCATGCAGGGCGTTCATCGCTATGCCTTGTTCCCGTAAGCCAGGTCACCTGCGTCGCCGAGCCCGGGCACGATGTAGGCCTCGGCGGTCATCTCCTCGTCTATGGCACCGATCCAAAACCGGGTGCCGGCCGGAAGGTGCTTGCGGGCGTACTCCACACCTTCGGTACTGGCGATCACGGACACCACGTGCACCTGCTTGGGCTTGCCCATGCGCAACATCGCTTTGTAAACCAGCACCATGCTGCGCCCCGTGGCAAGCATGGGGTCATTGATGATGAGCACGCGGTCCTCAATGGACGGGCTGCTGAGGTATTCCACTTCCACGTCGAAGCCGTCTTCACCCTTGCGGTGCTTGCGGTATGCGCTCACGAAGGCATTGTCCGCCCGGTCGAAATAGTTCAGCAATCCCTGGTGCAGCGGCAAGCCCGCGCGAAGTATGGTGCAAAGCACCGGCTGGTCCATCGGAAGGTCCACGTGGGCGATACCCAGCGGCGATACCACTTCGGTCTCCACGTAGTTCAAGGTTTTGCTCAGCTCATAGGCCATTACCTCGCCCATGCGTTCCAAGTTGCGGCGGAAACGCATCGGGTCCTTCTGCACCTGCACATCGCGCAGTTCCGCAAGAAAGCGGTTCGCAATGGAGTTCTCGTTCTTTAGTTCCACCACCATGGATCAGGGTTTGAGCCACCGGACCAAAGCCGGAAGACGGTTCATCAAAGCTCGCAAATAAACTACCGGTTCCGCACCAAAGCCCGAATAAAACCTTGCAAGCTGCGGATCGTTCCCCCCCGCAAAATCCAGTACCACCCCGGTGGCGGCGTGTTCCGCGATCAGGCGGTCGATCAAGGCATGCATGGCGCGCAGGTTCCGGCCTTCAGGCGTGGCCAAGCCTTTCAGGAAGATCAACCGGTCGCCATAGCGCACAAACCAGCCGGCCGCAACAGGGTTTTGCCCGTTCCGCACCATCAGGCCAAAGCCCGTTCCCGCAGTTTCCGTTTCAGCCAACACCCGCCGCATGGCATTTCGGCCAGCCCGGTCCACGCGCCACGCTTTGAATTGCGCCGATCCCTCCAGGAACGATGCCACTTCACCGCTTCCAACCCGGTTTTCCACCTGCACCCTAAGTTGTTGTGCCTTGCGCACACTGCGTCCGTGGTTCACGCTGTACCCGGAGCGCAATGCGTCCAAGGGCCGGTCCAATTGAAGTACGTGGTTCATCCGTTGTAACGTGCGCAAGTGCCGCAAATGGGGCAGTTCCCGGATGTCCAGATTGATGTCGGAATACCGGTAGTGCGCAGGAATGGCACGCAGGAATTGCGCGGCTTGCCGCACGTCCGGAACCGGCATGTACGGGCCCAAGTGCTGCATCAGGAATGGTTGGAACAGGTAGTTGATCCCGAACTTGCTACGGTGCGTAAGCGGCATCTGCGACCCGGTTTCCGTGTTCACCAACGCCTCCCAGCCGGGGGCCGTGGCTTCAATCGTGCTGAAAAGCCCGTACCACGAGGCATTGGCGCATTGCGCCAAGCCATGGTCCCACTTGGTGGGATCGATCTCGTGGTGGCGCAACCATTGGATCATGGGCGGGCGTGTTCCAAAACTGAAGGTGCAACCACTTCCCAGCCCCGTTCGTCGCCGTACCCGCTGAGAAACCGTTCATGCCATACGGAGATGAACCGCCCTTGGACTTCCCGAACGGCGTCCACCATTTTGCAGGCTTCGGCAACCGCTTCCAAGGGCGACAGGCGAAGCTTGTAACAGAGTGCACTGTCCATCACTGCAAACGGATGCACCATGAATGTGGCGTGTTCACCTGGCCCAAGATCGAAAAACGGGAAAGGCGTACAGGTGCCGGCGCGGAACCCGGCCCTGTCATGCAAGCCCATGCTGTGCTCCTCCCGAATGCCCAGTGCAGCAAGCTGCCTGTATGTTTCGGGGAGCCGCATGCGCAGAAAATGCTGGCGCGACTGCACCACCGGGCGGCCCAGCGCCGCTTCCAGGCGTTGTTTTTCCGCCTTGGCCTGCCCGGGCCGGTCTACGCTCGCATAGCCGGGGTGCAGGCCCACCCCTGCTTTGGCGGCCACCAACGCCAGCACTTTCCGCATTTCGGCCGTCCCCAGGTTGATGGCATGGTCGTGCCTTCCGTGCGGGGCCACCAAAAAATTGACAATGGCCGAAGCCCCGTTTTGTTGCACAAGTGAAAGAAATGCTTGGTGCACCGCGTAGGGGTCCGGCCTGGCACCCCGCAGCACAGCAGCCCGATCAACCACCCGTTGAACATGGCCGCGCAACAGGTCGCGCACGGCCCCTCCCACCGAGCGCCAGAGCGGCCTGCCCAAGTACATGGCACCGTTGTCCGCGTCCAACGTGGCAACTTGGCTGAAGCGGCGGCGCATCGCCGGGAGCCGTAGGTCTTTATTGCGCCATGCCCCTGCAAGCAAATACAGCCATTCATCCACCACCGGCCTGTGCAGGTAGTTGTGGCGGGCTCCGTGCAGGGATGCCGTTACCGGCCTGCCGTGCAGATCGCGCGGCACTGGTCCGTATTCTTCATAACGCGCAAGCAGGAAGAACGCCCCTGCCATGGGATCGAATGAAAGATCGCCCTTTGCCGCAGGAAAAAGCACTGGAACGGAATCCACACCAGCCATCGGAGGTTCCACCGGGTCGGTATCCGCGCGCTCCAACAGGCCTTGGGGGACGATCTGGAAAGCTCCGGCCACAGGCCCTTTGCCATACAGGAGTTTCGGGCCTTCAACGGAGCGAAATTGGTTCAGGTCCGGAATTTCCACCGCCTCCCAACCCGGCATGGTGCCCAAGAGGTGTTTCAGCACGTACCGTGACCTGGGGCCTGGCCGCTCAATATGGTAGTGGACATCGGCCATGCGGGAACGGTGCAAGGTACGCCTGCACCTTGGCTTCACCTGCGGGCCTCAAGCAACTTGGAGCAGATCACCTCGGCGGCATGGCCATCCCCAAAGATGGGCGGGCACTGCGGAACACCGTGGCCAATGAAGGCTTCAGCGGCTGAAGCGATCCGGCCGGGATCTGCATCGGCCAGCACGGCCTGCCCTTGCTCCACCAGTTCCACCCATTCGGTTTCAGGGCGTAGCACCACCACCGGCCTGTTGAAGAAGTAGGCTTCCTTCTGCACGCCTCCGCTGTCGGTAACCACGAGCTTGGCATTCCGCTCCAGGGCGATCATGTCCAGGAAGCCAACCGGTGCTATGAGGTGGACTCCCTTTGTGGATCCCATGGCCTGTTTCAGCTCCGGGGCCAGCAGGCTTTCCATCATCTTCCTGGTGCGCGGGTGCACGGGCAGCACCATGGGCAGCGAGTGCCTTTGGTGCAATTCCAACAGCGCGCCGAAGATGGCGTTGAGCCGCACGGCATCGTCCGTGTTGTGGTCGCGGTGCACGGTGGCCAGCACGAACTTGCCTTCCTTCAGGTCCAGGTCATGCATGATGGTGG
>JAFDZY010000294.1 GCA_018266685.1 Bacteroidota bacterium | reverse complement strand
TCTATGGTCCGCTTCATGAAGCCGCCCAGGTTCTTCGCGTGGGCGCTGGGGATCACCTTGCCGTACATCCGGCTTACCCCTTTGCCCTTGCGTTCTATGGCGAAAACCACGAGCCGCTTCTTCTTATTGGCCCGCCCACGCACCTTCTCTTCCTGGCCGCCAACAACTGCTTCATCAACCTCCACGGTGCCCACCATGCGATGAAGGCCGCTGCTCTTCATGGCCTGCATCACCTTGCGCTTGAACAGCCAGCAGGTCTTCTGGCGCAGTTCCAGCTTCCGGCTCAACTCGGTGCTGGACATGCCCTTCTTGGTGCTGGAGAGGTAGTACACGATCCAGAAGGCCTTCACCAGCGGGAACTTCACTTTGTGGAACACCGTGTGCGCCGTGGGTGATTCGGTGTAGTTGCAGCTCGTGCATTGCCGGTCGAAGGGCCGCTCACCCGCGCAGTACTTCCCGTGGTTGCAGTAGCGGCACTTGAAGCCGTTCCCCCACTTCAGTTTGCTCATGTGCGCCAAGCAGCTTTCCTCGTCCGGAAACTGGGCCTGGAACTCGAAAATCGATAGGCTTTTGAATCTTGACTCCATTCTCGTCAACGTTAGGTCCACAATCTACTGGTCTTGGCCCTAACGCCCAAGTGCCTAATTCAATGTGATTATATCATCAAGCCCAGACACATGGATCTGGTTTCTGGCCGGGTTAGGCCATACGTTGATTTCCGATTTGCCTTGATGTTGGGCAATCCCCAACTGGAGGTTGTGCCCTAATGTGAAGTCGGCCGGGAATACTTCAGCCGGATAAGCATCGACAACGACCACGCTATCAACAATTGACATGTCAAACACGCCACAAGGAGGTCCCCCACAATTGTTGTTGTAGAAGAAATAATCATTGTAGATCATGCCCCAGTCAATGGGGCCTCCATCTTGAGGCAGCCAGGGCTCGGCCCCTAGGCTCAAATCCCAACGGATGGTCACCGGGTATTGATAATTGAAGGCGTACACGGTGGCATTGTGGTAGGGGAACTCCGTGTAGGGGAATGCCACGGTCTTGGTGGAATCGTTGTCCCAATTCCATACCCAAACATTGAACACAGACGGGTCCATATCCACACGTCCTTCCCCCAACGAGTAATCGACTTGTGGTGTGTCCCAACCTGTGGTCGCCGCAGTATCATAGACCAGCCAGATGGTATCCCGTGCCCCGGTGCCGTCCTCAAAGCAGATGGGGAAGCGCCAAGTGGGTTGGGCGGTGGTGGTGCAGGTAAGGGCCAAGGCGAGGAGTGGGAGGGTCACCTTGGCTAAAGTGCTACGGTGCCCGAGGAGGAAGCACATGGCGGGAGGGTTAACTATGGGTTAGACAAGGTACGGTGCAAATGCGCTGCCTGGCGTGGGGTATGTGTTCACAATTTTGGGCCGGTGGTTTTCCACCCACAGGAATTCCGGGTACACACACTCGCCCGCGTTTGCAACGCGGGCGAAAATCCAGGCGCGCTTGCAGCGCGCACATTCAACAGGTGCTGGTGGCCGTCGAGAATGGTTTAGGCATGGTCGTTGCAAACGACGTGGAAAGGACACCCGCGTTGCAAACGCGGGCGAGAAAGGGCGCGCACCAAGGAAACCTCACTGGCCCGCGTTTGCAACGCGGGCGAAAATCCAGGCGCGCTTGCAGCGCGCACTTTCAACAGGTGCTGGTAGTCAGCGGGAATGGTGTAGGGGATGGTCGTTACAAACGACCGTGATGTTGCGCCCACGTTGCAAACGCAGGCGAGCGTGATCGCGTTACCTCACCAGCGAAATGTGGCCAATGGCCGTCTGCGCATCCTGATAGGGAAATTGGTATTCGGCCTTGTACACGTACACGCCGATGGGCGAAGGCACACCGCCGTAGGTGCCGTCCCACGCATCATGCGGATCGGTGGTGGAGAAGATGAGTTCACCCCAGCGGTTGAAGATCATCAGCTTGTACGGGTCGGGGGTGCAATCGCCCGTCCAGTTCCAGGTGTCGTTTTTGTCGTCCTTGTCCGGTGTGAAGGAGTTCGGGAACCACAGGTGGCAGCTCTGTGAGCAGTCCTCGATGTGTACGATGTGCTCCACGGTGACCACGCCGCAACTGAGCGTGGCTTGCAGTGTGACGGGCACGTCCTGGCCCGCCTCAAAATGCACTTCGGGGTTCCGCTCCGTGGAAGCAGTTGCGGCACCGCCAAAGTCCCAGTGTGCGGCTTGCACGGTGGAATCCGCGATCAGCGTGAACTGCGCAGGTTCCTGCAAGCAAAGCGCATCCGTTCGGAAATCCGCTTCGCAGAGGCAATCCATGTTGGTGATGATGGCGTTTGCCACGTCACTGCATCCCGCAGCGTTCGTGGCCGTTACGGCATACACCCCCGCCGCATGCACGGAATCCGGGTTGGCCACGGGCACACCGTTCAATGTGAAGGCCGTGCTGAGCCCGTCCGTTGGGAACAAGGTGCCCAAATTCACCGTTTGCCAGGGGCAAAGCGTGAAGGGTTGGTCCTCGCCAAGGGAAGGGTTCGGATTGACCGTGAGCACCACTTTGGCCGTATCGGTGCATGCCCCATTGGAAACCACCAGCTGGTACATGCCCGGCAGCGCCACGCCCGATGCGTATGTCACCAGCGCACTCCCCTGGGTCCACGTGGCGGAAAGCCCTGTGGTGGGGTACAAGGTGGCCAGGTCGATCATGCTGTCCGCGCAAATGGTCAAGGCCATGTCCGCGCCGAGGTCCGGCGCAGGCACAAAGGCCAGGACCACGGTGGCCGTTGCGGAGCAACCTTCCGATGAAGTGACGGTGAGCAAATAGCTTCCCGCATTGATTACCGCCGCCGGATCCGGAACGGGCGTGCCGTTTACCGTCCATGCGGCAACATGCGGGGCGGTATCGTAGAGGCTGCCCAAGTTCACGGGATGGCCTGTGCACGCGGTGATGGATTGATCGGCGCCCAACACCGGGTCCGGGTTGATCGTCACAGCTACTTGGGCCGTGTCGCTGCAGCCAGCGGTATTGGTGGCCACCAGTGTGTAAAGCCCGGTGGCGCCAACGGCAGTGGGGTCAGGTACTGCCGCACCGGACAGTGCCCATGCCGTGGTAAGACCTGCCGGGTTGAAGCTCGCTGTCAGGTCCACCGTATTGCCTTCACATGCTGTTTGCGCTGCATCGGGCCCAAGTACCGGGGCTGCGGCAGCAACAAGGGTCACCTGTGCAGTGTCTGAACATCCGGAACCGTTCGTGGCTACCAAGGTGTAAAGGCCAGCCGTATCCACGGCTGTGGGGTCTGGAACAGCTGCATTGTTCAAGGTCCATGCGGAGGAAAGACCGGTTGTTGTGAACAGCGCTGCAAGATCAATAGTTGCATTGCTGCACAGCGTGGCTGTTTGATTGGCACCCAAGGCCACGGCGGGCAGCGCGTTCAGCACCACTTCCGCCGTATCGGCGCAGCCCGATACCGCTGTGGCGACCAAGGTGTACGTGCCTGAGGCACTTGCCGCAGTGGGTGCAGGAATGGGGTTGCCCCCGAAGAACCACGTTTCCGTGGCCCCGAAAGTGGGGAAGAGGATGGTGAGGTCGGTGCTTGATCCGCTGCACATGCTTAGCGATTGATCGGCGCCCAAAAAATCACTTCCATTGGCAAGGGTGACCAAGGCCGTGTCGTTGCACCCGTACGCGTTCTGCCCGATCACTTGGTACACGCCGGCATTGGTGGCGGCGACGGCTGTGGAAGCTGGGATTGGGGATCCGTTAAAGCTCCAAGTCAAGGTTAAGTCCGTCACCTGGAAGAGGGCGGCAAGATTCACCGGAACGGAAAGGTCGCATTGCACCACGGATTGGTCCGGGCCAAGCGGATCAGCAGGGTATGCATTGATAATGAAGTTTTGATCCCAGTTATTGCCTGTGATGCCATACGTCCCAGGGGTGGTCACGGCATTCGGGTTTGGCGGATCAGGGGTCCCGAATATACCACCAACATATACACTCCCGGAATAATACCCCAGGATATCCACACTTCCACCCGGGCAGAGGTAGACTGTAATATCCGGCAAATGGACCCATGGGTTGCCTATGTTATAGCCGAACCCCATGCCAGCTCCTCCAGTGGGGCCACCACCGCCGCCGCCGCCACCACCGAAAGAGCCAGGTACCCAATCTCCGTCCGGGCCGGTGCCGCCATTGGCGCAAGCCGTATCGATCACCGTCAGGGTCCAGATACCGTCCCCACTCCAACCAGCGAAGTAGTTGCCTAGGTCAGAGCCGCCTTGGGGCAGGAAACTGCCCGTAAAGGGTGCTGTTCCAGTGGTGATGTTCTGCCAGCCGTTGAAGTGGGTGTCCGTGTAGTTCTGCCCGCCCGCCCC
Source organism: Bacteroidota bacterium (assembly GCA_018266685.1). Classification (GTDB taxonomy): domain Bacteria; phylum Bacteroidota; class Bacteroidia; order Flavobacteriales_F; family PHOS-HE28; genus PHOS-HE28. The sequence continues at coordinate 4,273 of JAFDZY010000294.1, read as the reverse complement.
ATTGAACTGCGAAAGCAGCAGCACGAAGCCGTTGGGTGAGGTTAAAAAGATCTGCAGGGTTTGCGGGTGGTTGGTGGTGATGTTCAGCCACACATCACTCAGGTAGTAGCCGTCGGAGAAGCTGCCCGGATACACCAGCGCGCCAATGCCGCTTACCGTGGCCGTGAAGTAGGTGGTGTCGCACAGCGGAATGGGGCCGCTGTTGAAATTGAAGTTCTGGGCTTTTGCGGTGCCAGGAACGCCCTGGGTCAGCAGAAATAAGGATAACAAGCGCGCTATCCGGTGCATGGGGGGTAGGATGGATAGATCCGTGTTAGAAACAGCGGTAATACCGGCTTGGAATAATGACGGATCGCTGATCTATTGGTTGCCCTGCAATCCTCACCAAAGTTATCCGCATTCGGCCATTTAGGGGCAGCTATTTGTAGTCACGGCCCGCTGGGCTTGATTGCGTTTTGCAAGGTGCCACTCGCCCGCGTTTGCTACGCGCGCGAAGGTCTATGCGCGTGCAGCATGCTCATTGCACCTGGGGCTGGTGGGAAGTTGGGATAGCTGACAACCATCGACGACCAACCACGCCCTGCAGGGCAAACGCATATAAATCCTTGGTAAGAAAGTGAGAAGGTGTGCGACCCACTCCGGGGTCGAGCCACGCTTTGTCGGGAGGATTCAACGTTGTATGACCCGCTTCGGGGTCAAGAGGAGTGTTATGAACGTGACCCCGAACGGGGTCACACAGCGTAGCAATCGTATCCAGTGAGGTGCCGACCCCGGAGTGGGTCGCACAGCTTAGAGCATCAACGTGCATGATAAGATGCGTTTGCCCGGCCACGCCCTGCGAACTACTCCCCACCCCACCGTACCTTCGCGGCCCGAAAACCGGCGGCCTAAGCATCCATGATCACCATCGAAAAGGTCAACGACCTCCAAGAACGCCTCGAAGCCCTGAAAGGCTACCTGGACATCGAGGACAAGCGCGGCCGCATCCTGGAAGAGGAGAAGTACACGCTGGACCCCGACTTCTGGAACGACCAGAAGAAGGCCCAAGGCGTGATGCACAAGATCCGCGAGCTGAAGCGCTGGGTGGAGCTGTACGAAGGCGTGAAGCGCGAGGTGGACGACACCGAGGTGACCTACGAGTTCTTCAAGAGCAAGGACGCCAGCGAGGAGGAGCTGGAGGCGCAGTTCAAGAAAGCCGCCACCGCCTTGGAGGAACTGGAGTTCAAAAACATGCTCAGCGCCGAGGAGGATCCGCTGAGCGCCGTGGTGCAGATCACCAGCGGCGCGGGCGGCACCGAAAGCAACGACTGGGCCCTGATGCTGCTGCGCATGTACCGCATGTGGGCCGAAAAGGAAGGCTACGCCGTGAAGATCCTCGACTACCAGGACGGCGATGCGGCCGGCATCAAGCAGGCCACCATGGAGGTGGGCGGGGAATTCGCCTTCGGCATGCTCAAGGGCGAGAACGGCGTACACCGCCTGGTGCGCATCAGCCCCTTCGACAGCAATGCACGCCGCCACACCAGCTTCGTCAGCGTGTACGTGTTCCCGCTGGTGGACGAGAGCATCGAGATCGACATCAATCCGGCGGACATCACTTGGGACACCTTCCGTAGCGGCGGCGCAGGCGGGCAGAACGTTAACAAGGTGGAAACCGGCGTACGGCTGCGGCATGCGCCCACGGGCATCATCATCGAGAACACCGAGACGCGCAGCCAACTGGACAACAAGAACAAGGCGCTGCAACTGCTGAAGAGCCAATTGTACGAAGCCGAATTGGAGCGCCGCCGCAGCAAGCGCAGCGAGATCGAGGCGGGCAAGAAGAAGATCGAATGGGGCAGCCAGATCCGCAACTACGTGCTGCAGCCCTACAAATTAGTGAAGGACGTGCGCACCGAGCACGAGACCAGCAGCGTGGACGATGTGCTCAACGGCGAGATCGATGAATTCCTGAAGGCGTACTTGATGCAGCACGGGCAGAGCCAGAAAGCGTGATGCGGATCAGATGATCAGAAAATCAGATGATCGGATGACGGAATGCCCAGCGTGCAGGGTTGAGCCGTGCCCTGTAGTCCACCACAGCATTGTCGGAGAAAGGTGTTGGCCATTATCTGATTATCTGATCATCTGATCGACACATCATTCAAGCGATGTCAACATACACCATCTACCACAACACACGTTGCAGCAAGAGCCGCTGCGCGTTGGAGCTGCTGAAAGAGAACGGCATCGAGCCCGAAGTAGTGGAGTACCTGAAGGACGCACCATCCGTGGAGGACCTGACCAAACTGGTGGCCAAGCTGGGCCTCCCGGCGGAACAATTGGTGCGCAAGAGCGAGGCGCTCTTCAAGGAGAAGTATAAAGGGCTGCAACTGAACGAACACGAGTGGATCCGTGTTATGCACGAGAATCCGCAGCTGATCGAAAGGCCCGTGGTGGTGAAAGGCCACAAAGCCGTGATCGGCAGGCCCATTGAAAACGTACAGGAACTGATCGACAAAAAGTAAGGGCGCAGGATCGTGCGCCCCAACAACATGGAATACCGCATCGAGAAAGACACCATGGGCGAGGTGAAGGTGCCCGCCGACAAGTACTGGGGCGCGCAGACCGAGCGCAGCCGCAACAACTTCAAGATCGGCCCTCCGGCCAGCATGCCCGGGGAGATCATCCATGCCTTCGCCTACCTGAAGAAGGCCGCGGCCCTGGCCAACACCGAACTGGGCAAGCTGCCGCAGGAGAAGTGCGACCTCATCGCGAAGGTTTGCGACGAGATCCTGGAGCATAAGCTGGACGACCAATTCCCGCTGGTGATCTGGCAGACCGGCAGCGGAACGCAGAGCAACATGAACGTGAACGAGGTGGTGGCCAACCGCGCGCACGTGCTGCAAGGCGGCAAGCTCACCGACAAGGAGAAGGTGCTTGGTGCCAACGACGACGTGAACAAGAGCCAGAGCAGCAACGACACCTTCCCCACGGCCATGCACATCGCGGCCTACACCGCCGCGGTGAAGGTCACGTTGCCGGGCCTGCGCAAGTTGCGCGACACCCTGGCCAGGAAAAGCAGCGACTTCAAGGACATCGTGAAGACCGGCCGCACGCACTTCATGGATGCCACGCCGCTTACGCTGGGCCAGGAGATCAGCGGCTACGTGCAACAGATAGACAACGGCATCCGCGCGGTGGAGAACGCGCTGGAGATGGTGCGGCAACTGGCCCTGGGCGGCACCGCCGTGGGCACCGGCCTCAATGCGCCCGCGGGTTACAGCGTGCTGGTGGCCAAGAAGATCGCCGAGCTTACCGGTTTGCCGTTCGTTACCGCGCCCAACAAGTTCGAGGCGCTGGCCGCGCACGATGCCATGGTGGAACTGAGCGGGGCCTTCAAGCGCTTGGCCGTTTCACTGAACAAGATCGGCAATGATGTGCGCATGCTCAGCAGCGGCCCGCGCAGCGGCATCGGCGAGATCATCATCCCGGACAACGAACCCGGCAGCTCCATCATGCCTGGCAAGGTGAACCCCACCCAGCCTGAGGCGCTCACCATGGTGTGCGCGCAAGTGATCGGCAACGATGTGGCGGCCTCCATCGGCGGCATGCAGGGCCAGTTCGAGCTCAACGTCTTCAAGCCCGTGATCGCGGCCAACGTGCTGCAAAGCGCACGCTTGCTGGGCGATGCCTGCGTGAGCTTCAACGACCATTGCGCGGAGGGCATCCAGCCCAACAAGCCCGTACTGAAACAGCACCTGGAGAACTCGCTCATGCTGGTCACCGCGCTCAACACGCACATCGGCTACTACAAGAGCGCCGAGATTGCCAACAAGGCGCACCGCGAGGGCACCACGCTTAAGCAAGCCGCATTGACCTTGGGCTATGTGAGTGCCGAAGACTTCGACAAGTGGGTGGACCCGGCGAAGATGGTGAGCGGGGGATAGGCCGGGAAGCCGCGCCCATGGCGGGAAGATGATGAAACTGAAAACCGCAGACACCGTCTGCGGTTTTCAGTTTCATGCCGCCCTGCCGGATTCACCGGCTCTTTTTCTCGATCTGCCGCCGTGCCTTGGAAACAACCTCCTCCAGTTTTTTCTCCTTTGGCAAAGTGATGCGGTATTCCCGTGCCAGCACGCTGTTCGGCAGGCCCCCCAAGGAATATCGGGCCACGGCATCATCGCGTTCCGTGCAGAGGATCAGGCCCACCGGTGGGTTCTCGTCCGGATGGGTCCAATGCGCTGCCGCATAGTTCAGGTAGAGGTTCATCTGGCCGGCATCGGCATGCGTG
>JAFDZY010000293.1 GCA_018266685.1 Bacteroidota bacterium | reverse complement strand
TGTCGTTCTCCTGAACAAAAAGGCTGTTGAAGAAAACCGCACACCGGATTCCTAGATTCGGAGCCCAGCCTTTCGGCTGTTCGGTGCGGTCGGCACGAGGAACCCGGTTGGCCCTGTTGCCACCGTCTTTCCTGAGTTCATCGCCCGCGACGAAAGGGAGCCCGTGGACGGGGGCCGTCAAGGAGACAAGCGCAGGGTTGGTGCGGCCCGCAGGCGCAGCCGAGGACACGGCCCTGCGCGCCTTGACGGCACACGGACGCGGGCTACAGTCGCGGACAAGGTGATGGAGTCAGGAAAGACGGCTGGACATGGCAACGGCCCTCCCTCTGTGCCGAACCGCACGGCAAGCGCAAGCGCGCAGGCCCGAAGCTGGAAGCCGGGCCGGAGGCGTCAGGGATGCGGAAGGCTGGCGAATGCCAGTCCCGTTAGGGATGAGCGAACAGCGAACCTGAAGCAGCGTGGTCCGCGAAGCGGAGACGCAAGGATGTCTCCAAATGTTAAGAATTTCTGATAAATTGCATGTTTGGTATGGGTAGATGACCAAAAATCATCTGGTTTACCTTGACGCAAAATATTGCTAATACACAAAAGTAGTGTGAGGAAAAATTAAAATCCACACATCATTTAACTCTAAATTTAAAAATTAAGACGGGGTGTCGATGAGCATTCTTAGTGAAAAAGAAGCAGAAGGTCTCACCATTGAGCGAATGATCTTCCACGTTGTCGATCCTGCGTCGGAATCCCCCGTTTTTTTAGCAGAAGTTAAACCACCGCAATGCGTGGATTTCTTCGTTGAGCGAGTTAAAGAGACTCTTCGTGGAGCCGCCTATGAGTTTCTTCCTGGCGCAGGAATTCCAAGCCTCCTTTATCGAGCTTTGCCTAGCCAAAAAGCAAAAGATGGATTTATAAAAGCCTCGCACGATCTGGCAGCTAGATTCAAAGAGAAAGTAAAGCAGGACAAACGACTTGCGCCCGGCGTTCTGATGCTCTTTGTCCTCAAAACGGAAGGGGATACTCGATTTGTTGCCGTCATCAAATACGAGCATCAGCAGGTCGTATCTTATTCCTACATTAAAGATGCAGAAGGTAATCTGATCTTAGATGGGGATGGAAACCCTGTTCCTGATTTGCAGACGCTTGTCGAAACATTTACGAAGGATCGTAAGGCCATGCAAAAATCTGCCGTCATACGATTTCATAAAAATGAAAATATCGAATCAGGCGGGGACTTTCAATCATCAATCGTGGTAATTGACCATTCGTCCGGGCGCTATCGCGATGCCACTCAGCATTTTGCCAATTTCCTGGATATACGCCGTGCGCTTGAGCCGGTCGAGCTGACCAAGCGCCTCGAAGATGCGGCAGTCGAGTCAATCAAGGCGCACAAAAGTGAGGTTCCTCCCGAAGTTGCGAAAGCGCCTAAGCGGTTCGTACGTGCAGCCATGTCAAGGCTTGAAGGTTTTGACTTTGAAAAGCCAGAGGAGTTTCTTGGTGCCGTATTGCAAGGTGTGGCTCCAGAGGCTGCAATTTTAAAAACCTTCAAGAGCAAACTCGCCAATAAGAACATAAGCACAGAAGCATTCAAATTTGAGGGGGCTACTCCACCACCAGCTGAGTACCGGCGGGTTGTCACAAATGAAGGGATAACTCTCTTATTTAGCGCCGGGCACGAAGAAAACAAGAATGTAGAGATAAAAACAGAGGGAAATGGAGGCGTTGAAATAACCATACGATCCACCGGCTTGGAACGGAACGATGAACTCGAAAAAATGCCTCGCATCCCTGATTGATGCTTTAGGAGAGCATGTCAACATCCGCGAAACCATCGATCAAATCGACATTTCCGGGCATGTCTCTTCTGAAAAATCGGGCGATTTCAAGCGAGCCTTCGATGATTTCTCAGGAAAGAAATCGGAAGCTTGGTCGATTTCCATCCGTGATGGCGAGTTTTCCGAGATCTCAATAGATGCTGTTGCAAATGAGGATGTCACCCTTGTAATCAAGAAGCCAGTAGGCGGAAGGGTTTTCTTTGCGTCGCAAGCAGGATTTTCAGCGGCCTTGGAGGACAAGGCATTGACCTTAGCCAGCGAGCTATTGGTACTAAATTTTTTTACTGGATTCAAGACCAAGGGGTTTTCTGTCCTTTCTTGGGATGGCGAGCCATTACCTGGCTTGCCACCCTTGGAACCCAATTCAGATGCAATCGACCCCAGAAAAGGTGTAGTGCGCGATTTGACCGGCGCCACTGTTCCGGCAGACCCTTATCGCTGGATATTAATAGGCGATGATGGCAGTGGTGAACCGTGGAATATATGGAAGGCGCTGGCAGCTAAAAATCTGGCAACGCTACTTGTTTCAGATGTGTGGAAAGAAGATACAATAAAGGTATCTCTCAATGGCGCAAGAAAACGTACTTTCTATCTTGGGGAAAAGTGCCAGGATGACAACGCCTATGCAAAAATATGCCAGGCAGCCGACTGGATACTCGTAAAGCAGGACACAGAAGCCCGGCATGAAGTTCTTGTGCGGCGTCTTTCTGCGATTGTCAGGGACTCTCAATCCAATGGGAACTTGGAGTGGCTAACCGTATTACCCGAATCTCTGCAGGAAGCGCTTGATGGGGCTCGGCTTGATCATCGCGCCTATGTGAGATCAAAGTCAGCAGAAACAGTAAAAGCTATGGCCGACCTTAGGAAGGCGGTTGGAGAAGATGTTTCGCGTATCGTGGATCGTGTTCATCGACTTTCTACGGGTTTTGTGATAGGTCTCGCAGCATTGGCAACGGGGCTAGGCGTGCGCCTGACATTGCTGTCCTCTCAGAAAAACACCTGGGCAGTTGCCGGGATAATATTCTGCTTTGTTTTATTGGCCATTACATGGGCTAGCATAATTATTCAACGTCATGTTAGCTCTAAGTCATTGGTAAATGAGCTGCTCAACATGAGACGTTGGCATAAGAATATTCATATAGCGCTAACCCGCTCAGACTATCGAGAGCTGGCATTGCATCCAGTTTTGGATGCCATTCGTTTGTACAAGAAAACAGCAAAAATCACCATTAAGGGAATGATTGCTGCCTCATTTATTTTTATCGCTCTGTTTGTTGTTGCTCCATTTTTTCACCCAGGCAATAAATCTGTTGGAGTTGGCGATGAAAATGAAAGTGCGCAACCATCATCTGCCGCCATTGTTGATCAATCGATTTTAAAATCTAGCCCCCTGCCGAAAGATGGCGTAACTGTTGAAATTGCTCCATCCAAAAAGCAAGAATCAAATCCTAAAAATGACAAAACCGTACAAGATACGAGTCCTCTTAATGATGTGAAGAACAACTCTTCGCAGCAGGAGCTTGAGGTTGGAGAAAAGCAGTCGAAGCCAGCTCACAGCAAGCCTCGTTCGGCAAACGACACAGTTGCTGCCCCAGCCACGAAGATGTGATCCAGTGCTGTGCGAACGCCAACTGTCGGGCGCTTTCTTGATTCGCTGGTTCAGCAATATGTCGGCACTGTCCAACTCAGGATTCCTGCTCAGGTGGTTGTGCGCTTGAATGACCGCCGCCGCATTGAGCCGCAGCACCTCCTTGACCACTTCACGCGGATACACCCATGCTCGATGGCATGACGTAGGCTTCCTGAATCTGGTCAGCCGTCGCGCCGACAGTTCTGGCCTTGGGAATCGGGCTCTATCAGTGCAGCACCGAACGATGAAAAGGACGGTTGCGTCATGGTCGTGCTCCGGTTATTCGGGCGGAATTGCCCAGAACCGTGGCCAGTACGGCGCAGCGTAAGCAATCAGCTATTCGGCTACCTGATGATTTTTGGCATCGCGTGGTTACGACTCTGCGGCCGACGTTTCATGATCGCGGCGTAAATCGGACACCACTGCGATCAGCCGGTTGATCGGCTCGGCCAATCGCTTGGGCAGCACACGGTGTTGGGTATGGATACCCTGCTCGGCAATCCAGCGATGGGCGATCCAGACATCCTCCTCTGGATCGTTGTTGTTCACGCCGTTGCAATACTTGTAGCCGACAAGTGCATCGGCATGGGAAAGCAGCAGTCGCGCCATCGTCATATGAAAACGATGGGCCTGAAGATCCGCAGTGTTTCGAGGGCGAGGAAGAGTCAAACGCAGGCACCGCTGGCTATTGAAGTCCTTCCAATCAGGCCCGGCAACTTCCCCTGCGCGCTCCAGCATCTTGCGTGATTGTTCACTTTTTCCGTTGACCAACGCGACCGCAACAGCTCCCTTCGGGTATTCCAGCCTTTCCGCCAGCAAGTTCATCCAGTGCGCCAGCTTTTGCAAGGTTGCATCATCTGCGAACACTAGGAACTGGTGACGTTGCTCGTCATCGAGGAATGCTGGCAACTGGGCGTAGAGGGGGTACAGCAGGTCATGGAGATAGATGTACGTTTGCCGGCGCCCTTGTTCGTGGCTGCGCGTGGTGGCGGTCAATGCCTGCTGCGCCCATTCTGGCGTCAACTCGTCGATCGACATTTCCGTGATGTCGATGGAGATGAGCGGGAACCCCAGCGACTTACCGATCAGTGCCTTACGTCCGTCGAAGGCATGGCCAAGCTCGATTTCCACGCCACCCAAAACCATTGGCTCCGCTTGGACAGGCGGCCCAAGCACCGCAACATCGAGCCGGAATCGGCTGCCGAAGGGTGTATCCAATGGATGCTCGGTCGCTACACGATCAGCGCCGAGCAATAGGTTACCTTCCAGCGGGTAGTCTGATGCATCCGCATCCTTGAACCACCACGGCATGGCAAGCCGGGCATCCAGACGCCGACCAAGCTCTGCCGCGATCAACTCTTTTGCGCGCCGATGCTCTTGGCTTTCCTGTACGGCCCGCTGCCGGTTGGTTTCTTCGTCATCAAAGTGCGCCCTGAGGTCGTAGATGCGATCAACGGGCAATTGCCGGAAATGGGAGCGCCGACGCAGCTTTCCATCTTCAAAGATAGGGCTGACCCACGTCACCATTTGCCGCAAAGCATCGGGAGACACCAACGGCCATAACTTGCGCGCATGTTCCCGGCTGCGAACATCGCGCGCCACAATCCGGGTCTGAAACAGGCCCTTGCGGGAGAAAACGACTACGGCTTCATCCATGCGTGGCAGTCACCAGTGCGGGGCACTAGATGATGGCTTGCAAGCCCTTGTCGGCGATGATGTTCAGCAGTTTGAGCGCCGGGCCGGCCGGGTGGGTATCGCCTTGCTCCCATTTGCGCACCGTCGAAGCTGTCGTGTGCAGATGCAGCGCAAACACCGGCTGGCTGAACTTCAGTTCTTCGCGCAGGTGTTTGATGTCGGCAGCACTGAACTCCCGCACTGGCGGCGGGCAGATGGCATCGAACTCGCGCATCGTTACCTTGCCGATTGCGCCAGCGTCATGCAGCGCAGCCAAGTCGCCGCGCAGGGATTCAATGAGCTTGCTCGTCACAACACACCTCCAGTAGAACGCCGGACTCCAGCGCTTTCGCCAAGTTCTCTGCCGACAGTTCCAGAAACACCTTGCCAGCGAACTGCAACGCCTTCCTTTCGTCCTGAGTGATATTCGCCTTGTTGCTCTTGGGGAACCCATGCAGGAACACATAGCTGCTGCCGATCCGTGCCGACAGCAGCGTCCGATAGCCGCCGCTTTTGCCGCCACCAGGGCGCGCTACCCGCTTCTTGTAGAGAAAGCCGCCCAGGTCAGCATCAACCAGACCGGCCTCCATCTCCTGGACTGCTTTGCACAAAGCGGCGTCAGGTAGCCTTTCGCTGGCCTGCCACCGTGCAAAGTCCCTGCGTTTGAAGACGGTCATATTTGGCACTCCCGAAAACTATACCCGAAACGGGCATGGTTTGCCAGTTCAACTTTCGGCTTTCTCGGCGTTGGGGAGGATTCGCCAGACAATGTCTGGCGGATTGGCTTGTCGTCCATATACAGAAGCATTTCGCTGTTCATGCTGCGGCCTCCTGCGACTGGCGCTGCCCTGCGCCGGTGATGGCCTGACGCCGGCTGGCCACCAGTTCGGCCGCCTCGCGTACTGGCTTGTCTTCTGTGTGGACGTAGTGCATGAACATCGCTACGGTCTTGTGTCCTGTCAGTCTCATCCCTACCTTGGTCGGCACGCCCGAATTGGCAATGTCGGTGGTCGAACGGTGGCGAATACCATGCGTGCCGACGTGCGGCACGCCGGCGGCCTTGAGCGCCCGGCACCAGCCGCCGTAGTGCTCGCCAAAGGTCAGGTGCTTGTCCGGGTCGTTTGGCGACGGCAGGACATACGGGCAGCCTTCCCGGCGCGGCGCCGTCGAGAGCAGCCGATAGGCTTCCGCGCTCATGGGCTTGGACATGCCGCCAGTCTTGCTGTCGGGCCAAACCACACGGCGGTTCTCGAAGTCCAGCCAAGCCCATTCGAGTGGGCAGATTTCGGAGCGCCGGGCGGCAAACTCGAATTGCAGCCGGATCGCCAGGGGGATGACGTAGTTCTCCAGCCCTTCGGCCTCCAACTTGTCCAGGTGGCGGTAGATCAGCGCCAATTCGCCATCCACGATGAGCCGGGTTTCCTTGCCCGGCGGGAACATCGGGACATGCCGGCACGGGTTCGTGCCGTCCGGGCGGTAGCCCCACACTTCGGCCAGATTGAACATCTTGCGCAGTACGCCGAATGCCTTATTTGCCTCGGTCGGCTTGTACGAGAGCTTTTCCATCAGCCCGGCAATGTCGGGGCGCTTCACATCAAGCACCTTCTTGCGGCCCAGCAATGGGATGATGCAGCGGTCGATGACGCCCTGATAGCCTTCCTGCGTGCTGGGCTTGTTGCGCTTCTTGGAGTAGTCCTCCATGAACTTCTTGCACAACTCCGCGATGGTGGGGGCCTTGCGCGCCTCGGTTTTGGCGCCGCCGGGATCGCCGCCTCGGCGAACCTCGGCCAGCCAGTCCTGCGCCATGACGCGGGCCTGCTCGACGGTCAGTTCTCCGAACAGACCCAAGGCGGGCTTGCGGCGCTCGCCCGCGTTCGTGCGGTACTGGAGCATGAACACCCGGCGACCCGCCGGGGTGATCTTGCACAGGAAGCCGGGCACCACGGTGTCCCGCAGTTCGACGGCCTGCGCCTGGGGTTGTGCCGCCTCTACGGCGGTCTTGGTGAGCTTGATCTTGGCCATGATGACTCCTTGGAACGACCCGATTCCAAGAGCCACATAGGAGCGGCGCGAGGGTAAGCCGGGTCAGGTTTCAGAAAGCACCGGCATATGATGGACGCGCGTAAGTTATTGATAAACCTGCTGTATCCAGCTTCAGCGCAGTCCAGCGAAGTGCCGGGCTGGAGTCATCGTGAAATAAAAAATGGGCCGCTGCGGTCGATTTGCAGCCGGCGATTTCCAAGTCCGACAGGCTCCTAGGCCCACGACCTCTTTGGGCAGCCTTGCCGGGCCCACCACACCGAACCAGGTTGGCACGTCGA
>JAFDZY010000292.1 GCA_018266685.1 Bacteroidota bacterium | reverse complement strand
TTTGTGTTCTTCGCGCCTTTGCGGTAGGCGAAGCCCGAAAAGCCCTACATCCCTTCGTGTTCTTCGCGCCTTTGCGGTAGGCGAAGCCCGAAAAGCCCTACATCCCTTCGTGTTCTTCGCGCCTTTGCGGTAGGCGAAGCCCGAAAAGCCCTACATCACTTCGTGTTCTTCGCGCCTTTGCGGTAGGCGAAGCAAAATCTTGTACGCCTCTACAGTTTCGTGGTAGGCAACGCACATTTCAATACACTTCCACCTCAAACGGCATGCGCGCCTGTATCCCGCTCATGGCGCGGGCCTTGCGCACTTGCTCAAAGCGGTCCAGCAGCTCGGCATCTTCGCCGAAGGCCTCCTTGGCCACCCAACTGCGGGCCTGCGCATTGAGGCTTTCCTGGATCTGTTGCAGCAGGTCCTTCTGTTCCGGGAATCCCACGGTGCGGTATTCACCTTTGCCCAGCTTGGCCAGCTTGGCGGCCTCCGCAGTGGCTGCCTCCAGCCCGCCGATCTCATCCACCAGCCCGATGCGCTTGGCGTCCGTGCCGGTCCACACGCGCCCTTGTCCGATACTGTCCACGTTGGCCACCGGCATGTTGCGGCCCTCGGCCACACGCTGGGTGAAGGTGGCGTAGAAGCGGTCGATGAATCCTTGGATGATGCCTTTTTCCTCTTCGGTGAGCGGGCGCGTCACCGTCATCATGTCGGCGTACTTGTGGGTCTTCACCCCATCGAAGGTGAGGCCCAGCTTGTCGTTGAAGAAGCCCTTCATGTTGGGGATGATGCCGAACACGCCGATGCTGCCGGTGATGGTGTTGGGCTCCGCGTAGATCTTGTTCGCGGCGCAGCTGATGTAGTAGCCGCCGCTGGCCGCCATGTCGCCCATGCTCACCACCACGGGCTTCACGGCCTTGGCCAGGGTCACTTCGCGCCAGATCACATCACTGGCCAGGCCGCTGCCGCCGGGACTGTTCACGCGCAGCACAATGGCCTTCACGGTGCTGTCCTTGCGGGCCTTGCGGATGGCCTCGCTGAGCGTGGCCCCGCCGATGGCGCCGTCCTCCCCGTCACCGTCCTGGATCTCGCCCTGGGCATATACCACGGCCACTTTTGGCAAGCTCCATTTTGTGGTTGCACTTCCGCCGGGATCCTTCGTGGCCACGTATGCCTTGGTGTATTTCGGGAGTTCCACGAAATCAATGTCCTTGTCCGCGTCCAGGCCCATGGTGGCCTTCAGGTTGGCCAGGACTTGGTCGCGGTAGAGCAGGCTGTCCACCAGGCCGGTGGCCACGGCATCTTCAGCCTTGCGCACGCGCATCTGTGCGGCGATGGTGTCCAACAGTTCCGGCGCCAATTTGCGCCCGCTGCCCACGTCGGTGATGTAGTTCTTCCAAACGCCGTCCAGCAGTTCCGTCATCTGGAGCTTGTTGGCGGGGCTCATGTCCTTGCGGGTGAAGGTTTCGCCGTAGCTCTTGAACTTGTTGTCGCTGCCGCGGATGAATTGGATGTCCACGCCCAGCTTATCGAACAGGCCCGCCATGAACATCATCTCGCTTTGCAGCCCGCGGAAATCCAGGTCGCCTTGCGGCACTAAGTACACTTTGTCCGCCACGCTGGCCAAGTAATAGGTGCGCTGGGTGTACACATCGGCAAAGGCCACGATGGGCTTTCCGCTTTCCGCCTTGAATTCCGCCAGTTTGTTGCGGATCTCCTTCAGGGTGGCCATGCCGGCCGGCACCATGCCGAGGTCCAGGAACACGCCCTTGATGCGGTCGTCGTGCTTGGCTTTTTCAATGTCGTCCAAAATGTCGTTCAGGCCCAGTTTGGAGGTGCCTTTGAACGGCCCGAAATCAAAGTTGAACGCATCCTTGGGGCCGCGGTCCACGATCTGCTGGTCCAGGGTGATGTGCAGCACCGAGCTTGCGGGAACCGCAGTGGGCTTGCCTTCCATGCTGAAGGCGCTGCCAATGGCCGCAATTGCGCCGAAGAACAGCACGAGCAGCACCACGCCGATCAGCAGGGTGCCCAGCATGGAGGCGAACATGAATTTGAAGAACTGGCGCATGGGAGAGGGCTTTGGTTGGGCAAAACTACCGGAATGCGGCCCGGTTGTGGTGGCGTTTACATGAACGGCGGTGCGCGGTGCTGGCCGGGAATTAGTTCCATCAGGGTCTCACGCACTGCTTGCACTATCAGGGTCTCACGCAGTGGACCCTGATGCCAACGTGATCACCGTGATCTCCGGCGGCATGCCCACCCTTCCCGGAAAGCCCAGGAAGCCGAACCCCCGGTTCACGTAGAGCTGCGCATCGCCCTTGCGGTACAGTCCGGCCCATTCCTCGTAGATCCATTGCGCCGGGCTGTAGGTGTGGCCGTTGATCGTGATGCCGAACTGCGCGCCGTGCGTATGGCCTGCCAGCATCAGGTCGATCCCGGTGGCGCGCACTTGGGCATCCCAGTGCGTGGGGTCGTGGCTCATCAGCAGGCGGAACTGCGCGGGGTCCGTACCGGCGATGGCCTTGCCCAGGTTGCCGTACTGCTGGAAGCGCGTGCCCCAGTTCTGCACGCCGATCAATGTGAAGTGTTCGCCGTTCTTGGTGATCGGCACATGCTCGTCCAGGAGCAGCCGGAACCCCATGGTGCGGTGGTGGGCTTTGAGGCGTTCCAGGTTCGCGGCCTTTTCAGCGGCACTGGGCCAGCTGGAATAATCGCCGTAGTCGTGGTTGCCGAGAATGGAGAACTTGCCCAACGGTGCATGGAGCTTGGCCACGGTGTCCAGCCAAGGCTCCACCTCCTCCGCAAAATTGTTCACCAGGTCGCCGGTGAAGAGGATCAGGTCCGGCTGTTGTGCATTGATTAAATCGATGCCGTGGCCCACCACATCGGTGTCCGTGCTGAAACTGCCCAAGTGCATGTCGCTGATCTGCACGATGCGCAACCCGTCGAATGCCATGGGCAACTTGGGGGCCTTCACCGGCACTTGCGTCACGTTGAAATTGCGCCAGCCGCGCGTAAGCCCGTACAGCACGCTGGCAAAGGGGATTGCGGCCAGGGCCAGCCCCAGTTGGGAAAGGAAGCGGATGCGCCCGTGGTCCGGTTCCGTGGAGGCCGCACCGGGTGCCAGCTTGCCCCAAGCCCAGCGGAAAAGCTCCAGCAGATCTTCCAGTCCATGGAACAAAATGATCACCAGCTTCGGAAGCAGCAGCAGCACGAACAGGCCGATCACCGTGTACAGGAAAGCCTGGTTGTGTACGGAACGCAGCTCGTTCAGGCGTAACAGGCCGAAGGCGATCACGGCCAACATGCCCACGCTCACCACCCAGTAGCCGATGCGCACCCCGCGTTGCAAGCCCGCCGAACGCAGGCCGATGGCCGTCTGTATGCCGCGCCAGGCATACAGGTCGATCAAAAAAAGGACCAGCAGGACCAAGGCAATGCGCAGCGGGGTGGACATGGGGCAAAGGTGGGGGGCTACTTGAATGGTCCCACGAGAAAGTTGAAGTACATGTTCCAGTCCCAATCACTTCCG
>JAFDZY010000291.1 GCA_018266685.1 Bacteroidota bacterium | reverse complement strand
GGGAAACCGAACATGAAAAACAGGATCTACACACCCGCAATGGTCCTCGCCCTGCTGGCGGCCGGTGCGCAGGCCCAGCAGGCCGGCACCGACCACCGCTTCACGGACCGCCTGCAGCGCCTGCAGCAGGAGCAAGCACCCCTGCGGCACCCCGCAGCACCCGCCGCCGGACAGCGCGCCACCCTCTTCAGCGAGGATTTCAACAACGGCCTTGCCGGCAACAACGGCGTAGGCGCATGGACCGTCGCCGGGCCCAACGGCAACGTGTGGAAATACACCCATACCGGCCCTAACGGGGCGTACAGCACCCCGGATGAGATCATCGCCTCGGCCACCGTGGCCAACGGCTTCGTGATCTTCGACTCCGACTCGGCCAACACCAACTGGAGCGTAACCCCGCCCGCGATAGTAGCCAGCCCCGTGGCCCTCACCGGCTCGCTGGTTTCACCGGTGCTGGACCTCAGCGCCACCCCCGCCGTGGAGGTGCGCTTTACACACCGGTTCCGCTTCTGCTGCGCCACCTCCACCGGCGGCCCCGGCCACTTCCTGGAAGTGAGCACCGACGGCGGCGCCACCTGGCCCACCCGCTACAGTGTAGAGGACGGCTTAGGCAACAACACGGATTCCGACACCCGCGACATGGCCATCAACATCGCCCCGGCCGTCGCCGCCAACCCCGCCAACGTGCGCTTCCGCTTCACCCAGGACGGCAGCAACGGCATCACCCACTACCACTGGCAGGTGGACGATGTGCAGGTGAACACCCTGCCCGACCATGAACTGGTGATGCTGTACGGCTACACCGCCCAGTTCGGCGGCGGCGTGGAATACGGCACCGTGCCGCAAAGCCAAATGCCCAGCTCCATCAACGTGGGCTCCGCCATTTACAACTATGGCGGCAATGCACAGACCAACGTGTCCCTCACCGTGTCGCTGAAAAATGCCAGCAACACCGAAGTGGGCACCCTCACCATCCCCGTGGGCACCATCGCCTCGGGCGACACCGCGCACCCGGACGGCCAGCTTACCGTACCCGCCAACATGCCCTTGGGCACCTACACGGCGGACTTCACCATGACCAGCGACGACATCGCCCAAGACCAACACCCGGACAACAACACGGCCAAGCGCTACCTCGCCGTAAGCCAGGACCTCTACTGCTTGGACGCACTCTCCGTGATCCCCGCGGCCCAGCAGTCGGTAACCCGCACAGGCACCACCTCCTTCGCAGACAATACCGTGGACGTGCGCCTGCTGAACTATTTCGAGGTACACAATGCACAGACCTTCACCGGCGTGGAGATCCAGGTGGCCTCCCAAACCCAGCCGGGCAGCTATTTCATCGCGGCCGTCTATGATACGGCCGACGTGTACATCGGCACCCCGCTCTCCAGCCCCCTGGTGGAATCCGACGTGCGCATCATCACCCAAGGTGACATGAGCAGCGGCCGCAAGCCTTCCGTGGCCTTCCTCAACCCCATTGCCCTGCCCGTGGGCGCCTACTACGTTTCTGCCAACATGTACCAGGAGAACGGCAAGAACATGTTCATCCTCGACGACCTCACCGTGCCCCAGCCCGGCAGCGCAAGCATGCTGTGGCTGCCGGTGGACGACCCGGACAACCGCCACATCTACGGCAATGGCAATGCCTGGGCCGTGCGCCTGAGCAGCTCGCCCACCGTGGGCGTGCAGGAGCTGCCCAACCTGGAGGGCGTTTCCATCTTCCCCAGCCCCACCAACGGCCCCTTGGAAGTGCGCATGGACACCCCCGGCAAAATGACCGTGGAAGTGTTCAACACCTTGGGCAAGCTGGTGAGCACCACCCGCTTCAACGGTACTTCCACCAAGGTGGACCTCAGCGGCAATAGCGCAGGCATCTACACCGTGCGCGTGAGCGACGGCGCCCGCTACAACGTGCAGCGCATTGCACTGAACTAAGCCGGAACAAGCTCTTAGAAAAAGCCCCGCACCTCGGTGCGGGGCTTTTCTATTGGCGGTGCAGGTCGCTGGTGCCCTCGCGCACCCGAGTGGAGAATGCCCGCCCCAGAGGAAGGAATCCGTATTTTCGCGTTGAATAATCACTAACCATTCACCGTGATGAACAAACTCTACCGATTTGTAGTTGCGCCGATGGCGCTTTCAACGATGGCCTTGATGGCGCAGCCGCAGGGCGCACCGATGCAAAGCCTGAAACTGCCGAAAGCTTTTTCGCCGTCCGGCCCGGCAATGGCACCGGTGCATCCGCAGGCCAGTGTGTATGGAAATGGCGAACGAGCCGCCTTTTTCACCGAGGATTTCTCCGGCGGCGGGATTCCCGTAGGCTGGACCAACGTGGACGACCTCACACCCAGTGGCCAAGTGCCCGTAACCTTCGCATGGGCCAACACGCCCGGAGCCGTTACGCCTGCCGCAGCCGGGCAGCCGTTGATCCTCACCTTCGCGGCGCCCGGTGCCTCCAATGGCTTTCTGTGGGCCAATGCCGACCGCGGTCTGGCCTCTGCCCCGCCCAGCTATTTCCTGAGCCGCCTGACCACATCTGCGATCAATTGCTCGGGCCAACCCTCGGTGCTGCTCACCATGCAGAGCACCATTGGGGTGTTCGTGCTCGATGCGGATACCGCCTGCAAGATCCGCGTGAGCACCGATGGCACCAACTGGACAAGCTTCGCGCCCTTCCCGTGCCTGAAGGCCGGCAACATCAACCCACCCTGCGAACGGTTCTCCTACAACCCGCAGCAAGTGGCCGTGGACATTTCCTCCGTGGCCGCCAACCAGCCCGTGGTGTACATCCAGTTCCAATGGAGGGGCGGTTGGGAGTACTACTGGGCCATTGATGACCTGCAGCTTAGCTCGCTACCCGAGCACGAAATGGTGATGGATTTCGGGTACACTTCCCAAACCGGGGGAGGTTATGAGTTAGGCCGGGTGACTGCCAACCAAATGCCAGCTTCGCTCAACGTGGGCGCACAGATCAGGAATTTCGGCTCCGCCGACCAGACCAATGTGGTGGTGAACGTTTCCCTGCGCGACCAGGGAAACGCCGTAGTGGGTTCAGCAACCACGAACGTGGGCACCATGCTCCATAATGATACCATGGTCACCAATGAGAACATCGTGCTCAACAATCCCATGTCCCCAGGCATCTACACTGCCCACTTCACCGTTACCAGCGACCAGATCGACCAAGATGAGAACATGGGAAACAACGAGAGCTTCCGCTATTTCGCGGTAACGAACGACCTGTATTCCATTGACGCTATTGGTGTGGTACCCGACTCCATTTTGGCGACCGGGTCGTTGGGTACAGCTTCCTTTGCCGACAATGCCCAGGACGTCCGCCTGTTGAACTACTATCCGATAAACGTCCAACAAGCCTTTACGGGAGTGGAGATCCGCATGGACCCCGCGCGAACCGACGCGGGCAGCTATTTCATCGCAGCGGTGTATGACACTGCTGATGTCCAGATAGGCGCAGCGCTCGCTTCGCCCTTGGTGGAATCCGATCCGCGCGTGATCACCGCCTCCGATATCGCCAACGGCTTCGCCCAAGTGGCTTTCATTTCACCCATCACCCTTCCAGTGGGTGCATACTACGTCGCAGCGCGTATGTACCAAGAAGCGGGAAATGACCTGTTCATCCTGGACGACCTCACCGTGCCCCAGCCGTTTACCGCCACCATGCTTTGGACCCCGGTTGACGACCAGAACCAGTTTCTCTACTCCAACGGCAATGCCATGGCCATCCGCCTGAGCAGCTCGCCCAATGTGGCCGTGCAGGAAACCTCCAACCTGGCAGGTGTCACCATGTACCCCAGCCCCACCAACGGGCCTGTGGAGGTGCATGTGTCCGCTGCGGGCAAAATGACCGTGGAAGTGTTCAACGCCTTGGGCAAGCTGGTGAGCACCTCCAGCTTCAACGGCACCTCCACCAAGGTGGACCTCACCGGCAACAGCGCCGGCATCTACACGGTGCGCGTGAGCGACGGCGCCCGCTACAACGTGCAGCGCATCACGC
>JAFDZY010000290.1 GCA_018266685.1 Bacteroidota bacterium | reverse complement strand
GAAGCTGGTGGCGCTGTCGAAGATGGCGGAGCCGGGCAGCAGCGTTACCGTCTGCTTGCCGGCGTTGATCAGGTCGGCATCTTCTTCGCCCGCATAAGGGAACTGCCCCATGCCGAGGATGCCGTTCTCGCTTTGCAGGGTCACATTGATGCCCGGCGGTATGTGGTTGGCCACCAGCGTGGGAATGCCGATGCCGAGGTTCACGTAGTAGCCGTCCTGTAGTTCACGCGCGATGCGCTTCGCGATCTGGTTCTTGTCCAAGGCCATTGTTCAGTGCTTAAGGATCGGCAATATCGGCATCTTTGGCGAGGCAGTAGGCACGCACGCGGCAATAGCCCACGGCCATGGGTTGTTTCCGGATGTTCCAAATGCGCATGTCCACGCGCTTGTGCAAGGTGCCCGGAAGCGGGATCCAGCGGGCAAGGCGCAGCGTATCACCGTTCCAGGCCTCGCGTTGCATGGCGATCGCCAAGTCCGAATAGGCGTACGGGCTGTCTTTGGCACTGGTTTCCCAAACCACGAGCGCTTCCAACGGAGGGGCAGGTGAAGTGATCACGGCCTCGAGTTCGATCAGGAGTTCGGCACATCCGGGGCTGGTTTCCGCAGGTTCCCACAGCATCCACGAATCGGGAACAGTGGCGTTGGGCGGGATGATGGAATCATGGATCAAATGCAGTGGCAAGGGTGCGTTGCGCGCACAGAGCACTACCGCATCCGTTGGCTTCCCCGCCACGCGGTGGTAGGCCGGGGCCGTTGCGGTATCGGCCGTGTGCAAGAGGAGCAGGTCGGTGCCGGTGCAGCCTTCCGGCACGTTCTGGAGCAAAGGGAGCTGGACGTGGTGCGCCATGTTGCGCAGCGCCCAACTGTACCGCAGGAATTCCGTGGAACCGATGGAGAGGGGGCGCGGTGACCGGTTTTGGTAGGCTGCAGCAGCCTGGAAAACTTCTTCAGTGATGGGGTCGTCAGGCCAAAGGCCCACATGGTCCAGGTTGGTTTGCCGTGCAGTGGTGATCGGGAAGATCAGCAGGACCACGGCGGTGTACCGCAACGTTGCCAAGCGTTTGGGCAGGGCATCCAGCGTGAAGACGAACAGAAGCACCATCAAGGTTACCAAGTGCAGCGCCGCCCGGTCCACCGGGAAGAGCACATCGAACATGCCGTTCAATACGTAGCGCCCGATGACTTCCGGCAAGAGCAGCATGGCGATCACCGAAACGGGCGCACATAACCGCTTCCAGCCGCTCTTCATGGGGTTTGCGAAGGCGAGCATGATCAGCAGCAGGCCAAGCACAGCCACTGATGGCGCGGGATCCCAGCCCAGGTTCGGGAACATGGGCCTGATCACGGACGGCAACGTGCCCTGAACCAGCCCGTCAGCGGAGCCGTAGTACAAAGCGCCGCGCTTGGCCAACTCCCTGGAATAAAGTCCGAGATAGGTGAGCGGAAGCAGGCCCAGCAAGGCAATTGCAGCAAAGGCAAGGAAGCGCGACCGTGCGCTCTTTCTCCAATGCACCACCAGTATCGCCAAAAACACCAGTGCGGAAGCCCAAAGGATCACCAACGAGAATGAGGCGTACGCCGCCAGCAGGAAGCCGGTGAGGGCTCCAACAAAATGAACTGCCTTGCCTGTGGCCGCGGCGCGTACCAAGTGGAAGAGGCCCATCAGCAGGAACGCGATGCCTAAGCCATAGCCGCGGTACAGGCTGAAGAACTCGATCAGCATCGGTGTGAAGAGCATGGCCACCAGCAAGGGCCAGCGCACGGAGCGGTGTTCCAGCAACCTGCCGAAGCGCCACGTGTACCACGCATAAAGCAGGAATGCCAGCACACTGGGCAGCCTCAGGCTCCACGCCGCAGGGCCAAAGCACGGATAGCACACTTGGGCCAATGCGGTGCTGAGCAGGTGGTTGGCCGCGTCCCAATACGCATACCATGGTTGGAAGCGGCCCGGCTCGTTGTAGTAGAAGAACGTACGGGCTTCATCGCCAATGAACGGCACGAACACAGCACGGGCGGTGATGTAAGTGAACACCAGAACGGACAAGACCAGGAACGCGGTGCGCTCCTTACGGGTCGCAGGGCCCGCAGGCATGGCGCCTAAGCCCGTTGCCTCACCGTGCGTTGCTCAATGCGCTTTTCGTAGTTCGCGCCTTGGAAGATCCGGTGTACGAAGATGCCCGGCGTGTGTACCTCGTCCGGATCGATCTCGCCGGGCTGCACCAAGTGCTCCACCTCGGCAATGGTGATCTTGCCCGCCATGGCCATCATGGGGTTGAAGTTACGCGCGGTGCGGCGGTACACCAGGTTGCCGTTGGTGTCGCCCTTCCACGCTTTCACCAAGCTGAAGTCCGCGCGGAGCCAGCGCTCCATCACGTACATCTTGCCGTCGAACTCGCGCGTTTCCTTGCCCTCGGCCACCTCGGTACCGTAACCGGCGGGCGTGTAAAAGGCGGGAATGCCCGCACCACCGGCGCGGCAGCGCTCGGCCAGGGTGCCTTGCGGAGTGAGCTGAACCTCCAACTCGCCGGAGAGCAGCTGCCGCTCAAACTCCGCGTTCTCGCCCACGTAGCTGGCGATCATCGTCTTGATCTGTCGCTGCTTCAGCAACAAGCCCAGGCCGAAATCATCCACGCCGGCGTTGTTGCTGATGCAGGTAAGGCCCTTCACGCCCTTGCGTACCAGCCCAGCGATCAAATTTTCCGGGATGCCGCACAGGCCGAAGCCGCCCACCATCAGGGTCATGCCATCTTTCAGCCCTTCCAGTG
>JAFDZY010000289.1 GCA_018266685.1 Bacteroidota bacterium | reverse complement strand
CGGGCGGACATGCACCCGGCTGATTTCTCCCGCGAGTATGCGCTCGATGCCGCGCTGGACGTGGGGCGTTACATCCGAAGCGGAATGAAGGAGGTGGTCCACCTTGCGCAGGTGAACGACCCCGCACACTATGCCGCTTTGTATGCCCCGGCCCGGCCAGGGCAGGTGCTGGGCGAAATATGCCCTTCGTACGCCGTGGCGCCAACGGCTGCGGCCGCCATTCATGCGGCCAACCCTTCGGCCATCATCATTTTCATGCTGCGCGATCCCGTGGAACGGGCCTGGTCGCAGTACATCATGAACCTGCGTGAGGGAAAAACCATGGAAAAGGATTTCCTCCGGGAAGTGGAACAGGACGGCGCGCAGGCCAAGCAGGGCTGGGGGATCAACCACCAGTACTTGGCGCTGGGCATGTACGCAGACCAGGTGGAGCGCTACAGAAAACTGTTTCCCAGGGAGCAGGTGCATGTGCTGCTTCATGAACAATTCAAGGATGACCCTTCCGGCACCGTGCGGCGGGTGCTTGCAGCAGTCGGAGCGGACAATGAAGTTCAGCTGGACCTTTCAGGCAGGTACAACGAGGCGGCAGTGCCGCGCAATGCAGTGCTGAACCGGTTGTTGGTGCGCAGCGGTGCCATCAGCACCGTTAAGGCCATGGTGCCGCGAAAAATGCGCGGCGGCTTCAAGGAACTGCTCTATTCAAGGAAACACATGCCCGAACTGCCCTTGGGCCAGGCAAGAGCCCTGTGGGCGTATTATTCGGCGGATGTGGAGCGGCTGTCCAACATGATCGGCACGGACCTGATGCGGTGGTGGGGGCCCGGTAATTACAAGCAATGACAGCATCGCAAGGTCCCTTCTTCATCGTTGGCAATTCACGCAGCGGCACCACCGTGATGCTGCGCATCATGAACAACCATTCGCTGGTCCATGGCATCAATGAACCGCACTTCTACGGTACCTACTGGGCGCCTGCGGATGATGGAAAACCCTTGGGCCGCAACGACGCAATGGTCCTGCTTGCCAAACTGCTGACGCGGCAGCGTGATGGCTTCTTTGCGAAAATGGTGCCGGGCAAGTTTGATGCGGAGGCCGCACGGATCCTTGCGCAAATGCCGGCCGGTGCGGACCGCAAGGACGTGTTTGCCGCTTTCATGGCCCATGAAACACAACTCAGCGGCAAGCGGATCGCCTGCGAGAAAACACCGCAGAACATATTCTACATCGCGGAGGTCATGCGCCACTTCCCCGGTGCGAAGATCATCGTGATGCACCGCGACCCGCGTGCAGTGCTGCTCTCCCAAAAGCGCAAATGGATGCGCAAGGACCTTGGGATGGCCGCGATGCCGGAAAAGGAGGTGCGCCGCTTGCGGATGAACTACCACCCGTACACCATTTCCCGCCTGTGGAACTCCAGCTTTGATGCGGCCATGCGCTGCAAGGGCATGCCTGGCGTGGTAGAGGTGCGCTTTGAAGACCTCACCAGCGATCCCGAGGCCACGGTGCGCGGGCTTTGCCTCGCGTTGGGCATCCCCTTCGAACCGGCCATGCTGGAGGTGCCGCACGCAGGCAGTTCCAGCGCCATGGACGATCATTCCCGAAAAGGCATCCGCACGGACCGGGGCGAAAGTTGGAAGAAGGGACTGGAGGATACGGAAGTGGCCATTTGCCAGGGCACCTGCGGCAGCCGCATGGAACAGTTGGGGTATGCATCCGTAGAGGTGGAGCCGGGCGCATTGGGATTGGCGGCCGCGTGGTTGCAGTTTCCCTTCAAACTGGTGGGCGCCTTCGCCTTGAACCTGGGCCGCATGCGCAATGTGGTGAACACGGTGCAGCGCCGGTTGCTGCGGGCATGATGAAGCGCGTGGAACTTTTTAAGCTGCCGTTCATCGCTGCCGCCGATCACGGCCAAGTGGTGCAGGAAGTGCTGCGCTGGCCGGTGGAACCGGAGTGCACCGGTGAATTGCCGCTGCTAAGCACGCCCAATGTGGACCAGGTGGTAAGATTGCACCGCCCCGAACATGCCGGCCTGCTCAACCAGATCGGGCGGGCGCGCTACGTGTTGCCGGATGGCCAGCCCATTGTGTGGGTAAGCAAATGGAAGAAGGGACGCAAACTGCCAGCGCGCTTGGCGGGCAGTGATCTCTTCCCCGCCCTTTGGCAACAATTGGCCAACAGCGGAAAGCCGGTGTTCATGGTGCTGGCCAACGATTCCATCGGGGAAGCATTGAAGCGGGAGCACCCGGACATGCGCTGGATCGTGCCGCCCTTCTATGCCGCCGGGGACAGGGTTGCTGAACGGGAGGTGGTGGATGCGGTGCTTGCCGCGCTGGCGGCCCGCCCTGTTCCGTTGGTTTTCCTGGGCCTGGGCTTTCCCAAGCAGGAGCGGCTCGCGCTTCAATTGATCGAACGGTTGAGGGACATGGGCGCGCCGCTCCCGCTTTTCCTGTTACTTGGTGCATCGTTCGAGTTCCACGCGGGGCTGAAAAAGCGCGCTCCCGTCATCTTTCGCAAGCTGGGCCTGGAGTTCTTCCACCGCTTCTTGTCCGAACCCCGGCGCATGTTCCGGCGTTATTTCGTGGACGACCTCGCTTTCCTCGGCCTCGCCATCAAAGAGTTGCGCAAGCGCTGATCTCCCCCAGGGGTGCCTACTATCTTTGCCAATGGCCGCGGCCCGAAGCCCGGCACAACAACAAGATGATGGCTGTTTCCGGGATGAAGGTGGATATGCACCGTTCCGCTTTTGTGGACCAAGTAGGCATCGATGAGCGCGTGGCGCGCATTAAAACGCGCAGCATCAAGAAGGAGACGAAAGTGCAGGGGATGAAGCTTGCACTGAGCATGATCGACCTCACCACGCTGGAAGGACAGGACACTCCGGGCAAGGTGAAGCAGATGTGCTACAAGGCCATGCACCTGCACGATCAACTACCGGGGCTGCCCACGGTGGCGGCGGTGTGTGTTTACCCTACCTTGGTGAAGACGGCAAAAAAGGCTTTGGGCGACAGCGGTGTGAAAGTTGCGGCCGTGGCCACAGCTTTTCCAAGTGGGCAGGCCCCAAGGTCGGTGAAACTGGCCGATACGAAGTTTGCGGTGAGCGAAGGTGCGGACGAGATCGACATGGTGATCAGCCGGGGCAAGTTCCACAGCGGGGACCACAACTTTGTGTTCGACGAAATCGCGGCGATCAAGGAAGCATGCGGAATGGCACGCCTAAAGGTGATCCTGGAAACGGGTGAGCTGGGCACGTACGACAAGGTGCGGTTGGCCAGCGACATCGCCATTGCGGCCGGTGCCGACTTCATCAAAACCAGCACGGGCAAGATCAGTCCTGCGGCCACCATGCCCATCACACTGGTGATGCTGCATGCCATCCGGGACCACTACCTGAAGACCGGGCAAATGATCGCGATGAAACCGGCCGGGGGAATACGCACCAGCAAGGAAGCGCTTCATTACTTGATGATGGTAAAGGAAGAGCTGGGGCCGGAATGGCTCAGCCCGCACTGGTTCCGCTTCGGTGCCAGCAGTTTGGCGAATGATATCCTGATGCAACTGGAGAAGGAGGCCACCGGCCGTTACCAGGGCTCGGATTACTTCAGCCTGGACTGAAGTTGGACATGCAGCGCACAAGTTCGGAACGCCTCACCGGCCGATCAAGACCACCGTGCCCGCAATGATCAGGCCCGCGCCGATGGCGGTCTTCACCGAAAGTGATTCGCCAAGAAACAGCGCTGCCAGCACGATGGTCAACGCCACGCTCAGTTTATCGATGGGAGCCACTTGGGAAACATTCCCCAGTTGGAGGGCCTTGAAGTAGCACAGCCAAGACAGGCCGGTGGCCAGGCCGGAAAGGGTGAGGAAGAGCAGGCCTTGCTTGGACAAGGTGCCTAGGCCTTTGGCTTCGCCACGCACCAGTACAATGCACCAGATCATCACCAAGACCACGATGGTACGGATGCCCGTGGCCAGGTTGGAATTGATGGTTGCAACGCCCAGCTTGCCGAAGATGGCGGTGAGCGATGCGAAGAATGCGGAAAGGAGTGCGTAGGTCCACCACATGGCTTGCGTGTATGGGAAGGGGAGCTCAGTTCAATGCATACATTTTGCCTGGCAGGCTGCGCACCACGCCGTTGAACTCCAGGTTGAGCAGCAGCCCGGCAGCTTTGTGGTGGGGCATGTTGCTGCGGTGGCACAAGGTGTCTATGTCGATCTTGCCCTGCATGCGGATTGCGTCCACCAACGCTTGTTCATCGGGCAGCAGTTCGGCAAACAGCGCGGGTTGCACGGCTGCTTTTTTCTTTGCTTGGGGCAGCCATTCCATCAGCTTGAGCACATCCTCCGGGCAGGTCACCAAGTGGGCGTTGTTCTGTTGGATCAGCTTGTTGCAGCCAGTGCTGCGGGCATCATGCGGGCGGCCGGGGAAGGCCATCACCTCCCTGTCGTAGCTGTTCGCAATGTCCGCCGTGATCAGCGAGCCGCCCTTGGGGCCGCTTTCCACCACGATGGTGCAGTCGGACAAGCCGGCGATCACCCGGTTGCGCGCGGGGAAATTGCCCGGCGCAAAGGGCGAGCCGCTTGTAAGCTCGCTCACCAGTGCGCCTTGTGCGCACATTTCCTTTGCCGTGGCGGCATGCTCTCCGGGATAGATGCGGTCCAGTCCGTGCGCCACGCAACCGATGGTGGGCAGGTTGCAACGGAGCGCTGCGCGGTGCGCCGTGATGTCTATGCCGTAAGCCAAGCCGCTAACAATGGAGGCACCGCTGGCTGCGAGGCCATCCACCAATTCCTCACAAAGCTTTTTTCCGTTATCAGTGGGAGTGCGCGTACCCACGATGGACACGCTTCGGGGCGGGTCCAGCTCCGCGTTGCCGCGCACAAACAGCAGCACCGGTGCATCCATGCACTGGCGCAGGCGCGCCGGATAGCCGGCATCCAGGTAGAACAATGCGCGGAGCTTGTGCTTGCGGATGAACCCCAGCTCCTTTTCGGCATCCTTGATCACCTGCGAGCCCAGTATGGATGCCGCCAGCACGGGGCCGATCCCGGGCACCTTGCGCAGGGAGCGCCGCAGGACCTTGTCAGTGAATAGCGGCTCCACGCCGCCGCAATAGGCCACCAGGTTGCGGGCGTTGACCGGCCCGATGCCCTTGAGCAGGGATAGGGCGATGCGGTGGATCAATTCCTGGTCGTTCATCAAGGGCAGTGGGCGATCGCTACTTTCGCCGTCAACGCATGATGCCCAAAGTAAGTGCCCGGAAGCTTTCCCTGATCACGGCCATCGCCATGGCCACTTTGCGCATCAGCGCCCAAGCACCGGCCAAAGGCCGCGTGGAGGGTACTGTTCGCGACGCATCCGACCACAGCCCCATGCCCGGGGTGAGCGTTACCTTCGGAAAAGGCGTGGATGCCACCACGGATGACAGCGGGCACTATGCGCTAACCGTTCCTGCGGGCGTGCACGAAGGCGTTTTCCGGTTCATCGGTTACACGGACCTCAAGTTGCCGGTGACCGTGCCGCCGGATGCATCGGCCAAGCTGGACGCGGCAATGCGCGCTTCCACCTCGCAATTGGACATGGTGGTGGTGAGTGCAAGCAAATTTGAGCAGCGGGTTGGGGAGGTGACGCAATCGCTCAGCGTATTGCCGGCCGCCATCATCCGCGATAAGAACAGCACTTCGCTGGACCAGGCGCTGGACCAGGTGCCGGGCATTGTGGTCATCGATGAAGACCCGCAGATCCGCGCGGGCAGCGGCTTCAGCTATGGCGCCGGCAGCCGCGTGCTGGTGCTTATGGACGCCATGCCCATCCTCAGCGGCGACATCGGCAGGCCAAACTGGACCTTCCTTCCCACGGAGAACATCGAGCAGGTGGAAGTGATCAAGGGAGCCAGCAGCGTGCTGTACGGGAGCGCTGCCCTCAGTGGCGTGATCAACGTGCGCACGGCCTGGCCAGGTCCTTCGCCTTCCACGCGGGCCGCCATTTTCGGCGGGGTGTACGATACCCCGGGCAATGCCCCTTCCAAATGGTGGGGCGCAAGCCCGCCGCTCACCACGGGGGCCAGCTTCACGCACGGGCAACGTTTCCGGAAATTCGACCTGGTGATCGGCGGCAATGCCTTCGGCGACCAGGGATACGTGGGACCGGAGCGCGTGCCGCCGGATACGCTCGCCAAAGACCCGTATCGGCTGGGGAACGGCGGTTATGACCACCGGGCGCGGTTCAACTTCGCAACGCGCTGGCGCAACCAAAAGCTCAAAGGCCTGATGTACGGCCTCAGCGGCAACATCATGAAGAGCCACAGCACCAGCGTGTTCCTGTGGGACAACCTCAATGAGGGACTGTACCGCCCGCTTCCCGGAACGATGACCACCACGGACGGCACCCAATACTACCTGGATCCGTTCGTGGCCTATACCGGGCCGAAAGGCACGCGCCACAACCTTCGGGGGCGCTGGTTTCACCAGCAGTTCAACAACAACAACGACCAGAGCAATGGCAACGACCTGCTGTACGGCGAATACCAGGTCCAGCAGCGGTTCGATCTGTTCGGGGAAACGGTGGTCACCGCAGGCATCACGGGCCAGCAAGTGCAAAGCCGCGCCGTGCTGTACAGTGGCGGGCCGAATACGGACGGCAGGAACACGGCCACCAACCTGGCCGGCTACTTGCAGCTGGACAAAAAGATCGAGGACCGGTTGATGCTGAGCGCCGGTGTGCGCTATGAGAAGTTTGTGGTCAATGAGCTGCAACAAGAGGAGCCGGTGGTGAGGGCAGGCGCCACCTGGCAACTGTTCCAAGGCACCTTCCTGCGTGCGAGCTTCGGCCAAGGGTTCCGATTCCCCACGATCGGCGAGCGGTACATCCGCACGGCGGTAGGTTCATTGCACATCTATCCGAATCCGGACCTGCAGCCCGAAACCAGCGTGAACATGGAGGGCGGCGTGAAGCAAGGGTTCAAGATCGGCGGGTTTACGGGTTATGTGGACCTCGTGGCCTTCCGTCAGGATTTTGAACATTACGTGGAATTCACCTTTGGGCAATGGGGAGAGGACCGTTCGTTTGCCAACTTGCTCGGCTTTGGGTTCAAGAGCATCAATACCGGCGGGGCGCGGATCACCGGCACCGAGCTGGAAGTTGCCGGGAAGGGGAACCTGGGCGCTGTTGAACTGCGCCTGCTGCTGGGATACACGCATACTTTGCCGGTAAGCACCACGCCTGATGAAGCTTATGCCTGGTCCGTGAGCACAACCGGGACCGCCCAGGCGGTAAGCTATCTAAGCACCAGTTCCTACACGGGGAACGACATCCTGAAATTCCGTGTGCAAGACCTGTTCCGCAGTGATGTGGGCGCCACGTACAAGCGGATCTCCGGCGGCATCAGCTTCCGGTACAACAGCCATGTGCGCAACATTGACGAGGCCTTCATCCAGTTTGAAAAAATGGGCGTACTGGGCGACATCGGCATTGAAGAATGGATGGCCACGCACACCACCGGCGATTGGATCACGGATGTCCGCATCGGCTATGCGCTCACCGAACAGCTGAAAGCCTCGTTCGTGGTGAACAACCTCAGCAACGAGGTGTATGCCATCCGGCCAATGTCCATTGAGGCGCCCAGAAATTTCCAAGTGCGGTTGGCTTATACGCTTTGATCATGGTGCAACGCATCCTTGGCATTGTTCCGGCACGGTATGCCAGCAGCCGCCTGCCCGGAAAACCCTTGCTGGACATCGGTGGCAAGAGCATGGTGCAGCGCGTGGTGGAGCAGGCATCAAGGACCACACGGTTGGAGGATGTGCTGGTGGCCACGGACGACCAACGGATCGTGGACCACGTGCATGCGTTCGGCGGCAAGGCCGTCATGACCTCCGCAGCTCATGCCAGCGGCACGGACCGGTGCCTTGAAGCGTTGGAGAAGTCGGGCATTGCCGGGATCACCGGCGTGGTGAACATCCAAGGCGATGAGCCGTTCATCGCCCCGCAGCAGATCGATGAGGTCTGTGCGTGCCTGGCCCAACCGGATGCAACCATTGCCACCCTGGCCCAAGTGGTTACCGGTGACAAGGATTTGGATGACCCCGGGGAGGTGCTCATCACCGTTGATGTGCGGATGAACGCGCTTTACTTCAGCCGCGCCGCGATCCCCTTTTTGCGCAATCCGGCCATCGGCCCGCGGCACAACCAATTCCGGTATTTGAAGCACGTGGGGCTCTATGCCTACTCCACGGAAGTTTTGCGGCAGATCGTGGCACTTCCGCCGTCTCCATTGGAACTGGCGGAGTCCTTGGAACAACTGCGCTGGATCGAGAACGGTTTCCACGTACGGGTAGGCATCACGGCCCATCCGTCCTTTTGCGTGGACACGCCCGCAGACCTGGAAGAGGCGCGGCGGATTGCCGCTGCAATGGGCTAAAGTCGCCTGGCCCGGACCTGCCCGGTGACCAGCGTTCCCGGCCTTCCCTGTTTTTCCGCATGGCCAAGGCAATTGCATCAAGGTGCAACCTTTCGCGGGCTTCCGTAGTTTTGGGCCTTGGCCATGGCACTGGAACACCACATCCATTTCCTGCTCTTTGAGCATGATTGCGTGATCCTGCCGGGTTTCGGAGGGTTCCTCGCACATTACCGCCCGGCCCGCTTGGACCAACAGCGCAACTTGGTCCATCCGCCCTCCAAGGAGCTCAGCTTCAACCGGCATTTGGTGAGGCAGGACGGTTTGCTGATCGATCGTTTGGTGACCAGGGAAGGGTTGGACTTCAATGCGGCCAAGCACCGCGTGGAGGAGGAATTGGCCGAATGGAGGAATCTGCTGCAACGCAACGGCCGATTGGAGCTTCCCCGCATCGGGACATTTTTCCGGGGCGCGGAGAACCAACTTCAGTTTGAGCCGGACCGGAGGGTCAACTACCTGAAGGATGCCTATGGCTTGAGGCCGGTGGCGGCCATTCCGGCCGTGAAACAAATACGCCAAACACCGGTCATAGCTGATGCCGGGCCAATGGGCGAGCCATTGCGGCAGACGGGTGTACGCATTCCAGGGTGGCTGGCGGCCGCAGCGAGTGTTGCTATCCTTGTAACAGCGGCCACGTGGTGGATGGTGGGCAGCAATGGCATGCCGGCCGGATGGGCCGGGTTCGATCTGGGCCGCGCTTCGGAGGCGGCACTTTACGTGCGCCCTTCCGCTCCCCCAAGCCTCGGCAGCACTCCGGTGGAGGCCTCCATTTGGACGGCACCGAAAGACCTGTACGGCATCCATGTACAGCCCATCGCAGGCCCGGGCGCGCCCATGGTTGCCGTGAATTTGGGCCAGGCCCCGGCCAAGGCCGTGCCGGAAAGCACCGCCGTGGTCACACCTTCCCCCGGGCCGCGCTTCCACATCATTGGCGGTTGCTTCCTGGAGAAGGAAAATGCCGACCGTTTTGTATCCGAACTGCAGGCCAAAGGATTTGCCGCCACGTTGGTGGACCGCAAGGGCGGCCTGTACCGCGTGGCATACGGAAGCTACCCCCAGCGTGAAATGGCGCTGGAGGCTTTGAATGCGGTTCGCAAGGAAGAGGCGCCACAGGCATGGTTGCTCGTGAAGTGATCAATGCGCCTTGCGGCACGGATGTTGGAAACGACCCCATCACAACTTTGGAGAATGAAAAACCTTTTTGGTGCGTTGGCATTGTCATGCATCACCTTCAGTGCGGCTGCGCAAGTGGTCCTTGTTCCTCCGGCCAAAACGATCAACACGGGCAAAGCGGAAGTGACCTGCGTGGCCATTGCGCCCAAGGGGGACCGCATCCTTGTGGGCACCAGCAGGGGCGCGGAACTGTTCGACATTGAAAAGGGCAAGCGCGTGGCCAGCTTCGCCTATGATGAGGACGGCAGCAGCGTGGTGTACTACGCCGCATTCAATGAGAACGGTGAGTATGTGGTGTTGATCGGCTTTGCCGGCACGCGCGAAGTGTGGGATGTAAAGACCGGCAAACAGGACAAGATGATCGCGCGGTACAAATGGATCCCCGACGCCATCCGCACGAGGGAGCTTGGGTTGAAGAAAGGCAACTCGGACTTTGACCGTTTTTACCAGCAATCGGAAGCCGAACATGGCGGGATCACTGCACGTGCCGGGAAGAACGGCGATGTGGTGTTCATTGATGCCGATGGCAATGCCGTGCAGAACCTGACCTATCCGGAGAACAAGGACCAGCACCATCTTGCGCCCTGCCTGTTCCACGGGGGGCAGTTCATCACCGGCACCGACAACGGCCGCGTGTTCTTCTATGATCTGGCCAAGCCTTGATCACGGAGCGCGGCCAGCACGCCGCGCACATGCTTGGAGGCCAACAGGCGGTTGCTGATGGCCGAACGGATCACGCCGTTCCGATCGATCACGAACGTGGCACGCTGCTTCAGGCCAAGGAAATCCTTCAGTCCGAATGCCCGGTAGGCCGCGCCAGTGGGATCGCTCAGCAACAGGAAAGGCAACCGGTGGTGCGTTGCGAAGGCCAAATGTGACTCCGGGGTGTCCGCGCTGATGCCGATCACCACCGCGCCGTGTGCCGCAATGGCGGCATGCGCATCCCGGAACATGCAAGACTCCAGCGTGCATACGCGGGTTTCATCTTTCGGATAGAAGTACAGGACCACGGCATGTTTGCCGCGAAGGCTGGCGAGCTCGAACCGTGTGCCGTGCTGGTCCGGCAGCGCAACTTCAGGTGCGGGGCTTCCCGGTTTCAGCATCCTTCATTTCAGGTGTGTTGCGCCCGAACGCCTTGATGGCCGTGAACAAGAGCAGGGCGAGCACCATAAGGCCCAGCACGCCAATGTACCACTGCACGTCCTTGAACGTGGAGAGGAACACGATGATCACGAGCAGCAGCACGGAGCACTGCGCCCATAGCCGCAAAGCGAATACCGGCCACACTTTTTCGCCCCTGCGGAGCTTGCCGTAGATCCGTTGATTGAGCAGGTGATAGGCAAACAGGAGCGCAGTGGCACCCAGCTTGGCCTGCATCCACGGCGCGGTAAGTGTGCCCGGCTGCAACCAAACCATCCATGCGCCTGTCCCGATCACAAGCAGCAGGGACGGCCATGCCACGAAGTAGAGCAACTGCTGCTCCATCACCCCGTATTGTTTGGTGAGGATGCCGCGGTCCGGTTCCCAGCGCGCCAAGGCTTGCCGGTGGAAAATGAACAGGCGCAACAGGTAGAAGGTGCCTGCGAAGAAGGTGACCGTAAAAATGATGTGCAGCGCCACCAGCGCCGGAAACCACGTGGGAAGCATGGGGGAAAGGTACGCGCCGCAATGATCGGGGATCGGCGCGGCGGTACCTTCGCGCCAAGAAATCCACCATGGAAGCCAAGCCTGCCACGGACAGCTATTCGGAGACCACCAACCTGGTGCTCCCCAATGACACCAACAACATGAACAACTTGTTCGGCGGGCAATTGCTGAAGTGGTTGGACATGACCTGTGCCATCAGCGCCGGCAGGCACAGCGGGCGCACCAGCGTAACGGCCGCGGTAAACAACGTGAGCTTCGACGTGCCCATCAAGCTGGGCGACCTGGTGACCATCAAGGCGCACGTGAGCCGTGCCTTCAGCACCAGCATGGAGGTGTGGGCCGATGTTTGGAAGGAAGACCAGGCAACCGGCAAGCGCACCAAGTGCAACAGCGCCATTTACACGTTCGTGGCGGTGGGGCCGGATGGGAAGCCCGCGCCGGTGCAACCGGTGGTTCCCGTTACGGACGAGGAGAAAGTGCGCTATGACGGGGCCTTGCGCCGAAGGCAACTGCGGTTGATCCTGGCTGGAAAGATGAAGCCTGGGGAAGCTACGGAGCTGAGGGCACTCTTCTCCTAATTCACAGGACCGTTTGCCCAGTTGGCGATCTGGTCCAGGTCCTGTTTTTCCATGCACCGGAAGTGCCCTTTCGGGCAGCGTGCGTAGCCGATCTTGGAGCAGGGCCGACAATCCAACCCTTTCACCTCACTGATGTGTGCACGCTCCGGGTGTTGCGGGATGTACGGCCCCATGCCGAATTCCGGCACGGTGTTGCCCCAGACGCTCACCACGTTTTTCTTGAACGCACTGGCCACGTGCATGGCGCCACTGTCATGCGCGATCACGCTGGAGGCTTGACGGATCAACGAGGCCGAGCCCAGCAGGTCATACTTGCCGGTGGCATCAACGGCGCGTGCGCCCACGGCATTGGCAATGGCGCGGCCCACGGCCTTATCATCCGGCCCGCCAATGATCACCATCGGCCCAATGAGCTTTTCCGCCAGTGCGACCAGCTTGTGCTGCGGCAGGCGCTTGGTAAAGTGCCCTGCACCGATGCACAAAGCGGTGTAGCCGTTGCGGTGCGTGGCCGGAAGCGTTGCAAGGTCGATCTCCTTTTCCTTGGGGATGAAGAGGTCCAAACCTTGGCCGTCGTTCTTCACCCCTAGATGTTGCACCGTGCTGAGGTAGCGGTCCACGATGTGCATCCGGGGCAACTTGTCCTTCTTGAAATTGACGAGCAGCCACTTTTCCCAATTCAACTTCGGGAAGCTCCTGGCTTTTGCGCCCAAGGCAAGTTTCACGCGGAGCGAGCGGGCGTTGTGGTGCAGGTCCACCACCAGGTCGAACCGCTCCTTCTTCAATGCCTTGATCACCGCGCCGAGGTTGTCCTGCAATCCGTGCGCGCGGTCCACATAGGGTGAATCTTCAACCAAGGGAAGGAAAACCTCCTTGGTGAGGAAGTGGATCTCCGCACCCGGTACTTGCTGCTTGATGCAACGCAGCACCGGCGAGGTGAGGATGATGTCGCCGATGGAGCTGAAGCGAATGACGAGAACCTTCATGGAAGCGGGCGCGAAGGTACTTCCGGCCACAACCCGCACAACCCAAGGCCATCGGGTCTAACGCGCCCTGCGGGCGCGGCTCCAATAGAATTCAAACCGCAGATGGACGCGGATGAACACGGATCACGGACCCACCTACCAAGCAAAACAACCTTCCCTGTCCGTGTTCATCCGTGTGAATCCGTGGTTAAAGACAGTGTGTGAATGCGCCACCAGGCGCATGGATAAGCCCCGATAGCCCTGCCGGACAACCGTATTTTGGCCTGAAAAACCCGACATTTGCACCGCTTTTGACCACCGTCAGCCTGGATCATGTACATCGACACGCACACGCACCTCTACCATAAGCAGTTCGACCAGGATCGCCTTGAAATGCTCCGCCGCGCACAGGATGCGGATGTAAGGAAACTCTTCCTGCCCAACATCGACATTACCAGCGTGGAGGCGATGCATGCCCTCTGTGACGAACATCCGGACACCTGCTTCCCCATGATGGGCCTGCACCCGTGTTCGGTGGGTGAAGACCCCTCGCGCGACATGGCGGAAGTGGAACGCCTGCTGGGAACGGGACGCTATTGGGCCGTTGGCGAGATCGGTATTGACCTGCATTGGGACAAGACCTGGATTGAACAGCAGAAGGAGGTCTTCCGCCAGCAAGTGCGTTGGGCCAAGGACCTGGCCCTGCCCGTGGTGATCCACTGCCGCGAAAGTTTTGAGGAAGTGATGGCCATAGTGGAAGAGGAAAACGATGAGGACCTCACCGGCGTGTTCCATTGCTTCACCGGCACGGAGGAAGAAGCGCGGCGCATCATTGATCTGGGCGGGTTCAAGCTGGGCATCGGCGGGGTGATCACGTACCCCAAGAGCGGCCTTGCGGAAACCATGGCACTGGTTGGCGCGGCGCATTGCGTGCTGGAGACCGATTCACCCTACCTGGCCCCGGTGCCCTACCGCGGCAAGCGCAACGAGAGCAGCTACATCCCGCACATCGCTGAAGCATTGGCCGCTGCGGTGGGCCTGTCCGTGGAGGAAGTGGCCCGTATCACCACGGCCAACGCCGAGAAGCTCTTCGAGGAATGAGCCGCCCCAAGGTCCTCTTGATCTACACCGGCGGCACCATCGGCATGGTAGCCGATGCCCGCACCGGCGCCTTGCAAGCAGTGAACCTGGACCACTTGGAAGAGCAGGTGCCGGAATTGCTGCACATGGGCATTGCGTTGGAAACCGTCGCCTTCGGCACGCCCATCGACAGCAGCGACATGCACCCGGAACACTGGGTGCGCATCGCTTCCATCATCGGAGAACGGTACGCCGACTTCGACGGCTTCGTGGTGCTGCACGGCAGCGATACCATGGCCTACACCGCCAGCGCGCTCAGCTTTCTGCTGGAAGGATTGGCCAAGCCCGTGGTCCTCACCGGCAGCCAATTGCCCTTGGGCACCATCCGCACCGACGGCAAGGAAAACCTGCTTACCGCCATTGAGATCGCGGCCGCCAAGGA
The DNA here is from genome assembly GCA_018266685.1 of Bacteroidota bacterium. GTDB lineage: Bacteria > Bacteroidota > Bacteroidia > Flavobacteriales_F > PHOS-HE28 > PHOS-HE28. The sequence continues at coordinate 7,386 of JAFDZY010000289.1, read as the reverse complement.
AGATGGGGCACCCATGGTGGCCGAAGTGGCCGTGTATTTTGAGTACAGCCTGTACCGGGGCAACCGCACCGTAAAGGTGCATTCGGAGCGCTTCGAAGCCTTCCGCTCTCCCAATTGGCCAGTGTTGGCGGAGGCCGGCACGCACATCCGCTACGACCGCGCTGCCTTGTTGCCCCGGCGCGCAGGGCCTTTGAAGGTGCATGGCCGCATGGACAACAGCGTGGCGGTGATCAGCCTCTTTCCCGGCATCCGCGCGGGGGCGGTGCGGGCCCAATTGGCCGATCCCAGCCTGAAGGCGGCGGTACTGCAAACCTTCGGCAGCGGCAACGGCCCCATGGACGCGGACTTCCTGGAGGCCTTGCGCGAAGCGCGGAAACGCGGCATAGTAATCGTGAACGTGACGCAATGCGCGGGCGGGCGCGTGGAACAGGGGCGCTACAAGACCAGTGAAGCCTTTGGGGCCATGGGCGTGGTGAGCGGCCAGGACCTCACCACCGAGGCGGCCATCACCAAGCTGATGTTCCTGTTGGGGCAAGGCTTGGGGCAAGAGGAAATGGCACGGCGCATGAGCGGGCCCTTATGTGGCGAAATGGTGCAGCCGTGAAGCCGTGAAGGTGCTACATTCGCGGCCCGCATCCACCGGGTGCGGAGCATTGGAGAAGTGGCCGAGTGGTTTAAGGCGCACGCCTGGAAAGTGTGTTTACCTGAAAGGGTAACGGGGGTTCGAATCCCTCCTTCTCCGCCGATCGGCCCCGCGAAGCGGGGCAAGAAACAGGAAAGCCCTGGTCGTGCTCGCACGAAGCCAGGGCTTTCCTGTTTCTTGCCAAGCCCGCGCAGCGGGCAGGCCGATCGAAGCCTCCCCCCCTCTGGGATGGCCCGATGCTGAGCGTAGCCGAAGCACGGGCAATCCCTCAGATGATTCGGATGCCGAGCTTGCTCGAAGCATCCGGCCTTTGGCATTTATCCGTGGCCGCGCAGCGGCCGCAGCGTTGAAGCCTCCCCCTTGGGATGGCGCGCCTCGCGCAATCCCTCCCCCTCAGGGATAGCACGCCTCGGGCAATCCCTCAGATGATTCGGATGCCGAGCTTGCTCGAAGCATCCGGGCTTTGGCATTTATCCGTGGCCGCGCAGCGGCCGCAGCGTTGAAGCCACCCCCTTGGGATGGCGCGCCTCGCGCAATCCCTCCCCCTCAGGGATAGCACGCCTCGCGCAATCCCTTCCATCAGCAAAACAATGCCGAGCTTGCTTGAAGCGCCCGCTTCACTCATTCCCCCTTACTTTGGTTGCATGGAAGAAGTGCACATCCATGACAAGCAAGCCTTCCTGGAAGAGCACTACCCCTTCACGCCCGTGGTGAAGCTCAATGAAGTGTTCCAATGCATCCATTGCCAGGAAGTGATCCGCGTGAAGGACTTCAAGGTCTTCCGCTGGCCGAACGGGTTCTTGGCCATCTGTTGCCCCAACGCCCCCGCTTGTGACGGCACCGTGATCGACTGGATGCCCTTGGACATGGGCTTTGACTGAACGCAAGGCTGGGGGCTGGAATGGACTTAAATGGACGCGGACCCGCGTCCATTCAAGTCCATTGAACACACCCTGCCACACCCCGTACTTTTGCAGCCTGTACCCATGCCCCGCATCGGCTCCATAGAACTCCCGGATTTCCCGCTCCTTCTGGCACCCATGGAAGACGTGAGCGATCCGCCGTTCCGCGCGCTCTGCAAGAGGCACGGAGCCGACCTGATGTACACCGAGTTCATCAGCAGCGAAGGCTTGATCCGCCAAGCGGCGAAAGGGTTGAAGAAATTGGACATCTTCCCGGAGGAGCGACCCGTGGGCATCCAGCTCTTCGGCGGCAGCGAGGATGCCATGGAGGAAGCCGCCCGCATCGCCGAGCAGGCCGGCCCGGAGCTCATCGACATCAACTACGGCTGTCCGGTGAAGAAGGTGGTGGACAAAGGTGCCGGGGCCTGCCTGCTGCAGGACGTGGACAAAATGGTGCGCCTAACGGAAAAGGTGGTAAAGGCCGTGCGGCTGCCCGTGACCGTGAAGACCCGCTTGGGCTGGAGCGACCAGACCAGGAACATCTTGGAAGTGGCCGAACGCCTGCAGGACGTGGGCATCCAGGCGCTGAGCATCCACGGCCGCACGCGCGCACAGCTGTATAAGGGTGAAGCCGACTGGACCCTGATCGGTGAGGTGAAGAACAACCCGCGCATCCACATCCCCATCTTCGGCAACGGCGACATCAACAGCCCGGAGAAAGCCTTGGAGTACCGCAACCGCTACGGCGTGGACGGCATCATGATCGGCCGGGCCAGCATCGGTGCGCCGTGGATCTTCAACCAGGTCAAGCACTTCTTCGCCACCGGCGAACACCTGCCGCCCCCCACGATCGATGACCGTGTGGACGCCGCCCGCGAGCATTTGGAGCGCAGCTTGGTCTGGAAAGGCGAACACGAAGGCATCGTGGAAATGCGCCGCCACTACACCAACTACTTCAAGGGCCTGCCCAACTTCAAGGAGCACCGTCTGAAACTGGTAACGGAGAACGACCCGCGCGTGGTGCTGGAACTGCTGGAGCAGGTGCGCGTTTGGTTGGCGCTGGCGGCGTGAGGTTGCTCCATCAGCGGTCTCCCGCAGGGGACACCCTGATTCTTTGGGTCAATAAACACGGAACGTATTCCGAGAAAAACATGATTTTTACGGAATACATTCCTCGTTTCTCATTCTGTGGCGGAGCAGGTCCAAAGGGGCTCTCTCCCAGTATCACTACTTTGCGGCCCACGTACAGAACTCCCTTTCACCATGAGGCACACAACCCTCGGCACCGCGATCGGCGCTGCCCTGCTGCTCCATAGCGCATCCGCCCTCGCCCAACCCATGAAGCCCTTCACCTACCAGGACATGCTGCTGCTGGACCGCATCAGCGGCCTCGATGTCAACGCCGGCGGCCAGTACGCCACCTTCAACGTGCGCGCCACCGACATGGCCGCCAACAAAGGCGTGAGCACCTTGTGGCTGAAGGACCTTACCAAACCGGCCACGCCCGAAGTAAAGCTCGCCATCAGTGAAGGCGGCGCCAGCGATGCGCAATGGAGTCCCGACGGCAAGACGCTCTACTTCCTTTCGTCACGCGGAAGCGATGGTGTCAACCAACTGTGGAAGACCGATGCCAAGGGTGAATTGGCCGCGCAGGTCACCACGTTGCCGCTGGATATCCAGGCGTACCGCATCACCCCGGACGGCAAAGGCGTGGTGTTCGCGTTGGCCGTGTTCCCCGAGTGCAAAGGCGATGAGATCGCCTGCACCGTGAAGAAATTAGAGGAGCGCAAAGCGAGCAAGGCCACCGGCATGGTGTACGACAAGCTCTTCATCCGCCACTGGGACACCTGGGCCGATGGCACGCGCAACCACCTGTTCTACTTGCCGCTTGAGGGCAGCACAAGCCCGGTTGCCCTGATGGACGGCTTTGATGGCGACGTGCCCACGAAGCCTTGGGGTGGCGCGGAGGATTTCAACATCAGCCCCGATTCCAAGACGGTGTACTTCAGCGTGCGCGTGGCGGGGACCACTGAACCGTGGAGCACCAACTTCGATATCTTCAGTGTGCCTGTGAACGGTGGATCGCCCACCAACCTCACGGCCGATAACCCGGCGTGGGATGCCGCTCCGCTGCCTTCGCCCGATGGAAAAACGCTCGCCTACAAGGCCATGAAGCGCCCCGGTTTCGAGGCAGACCGTTTCTGGATCAAGCTGCGCGATGTGGCCACCGGGAAGGTCGCCACGCTCGCCGCCGACTGGGACCGCAGCGCGGATGCCATGAAGTGGAGTGCCGACGGCAAGAGCCTGTACGTGGTGGCCGGCGATATGGGCCGCACCAAGCTTTTCCAAGTGGAGGTGAAGACCGGCAAGGTGACACCCCTCAGCAAGGACGGCCATGTCGATGCCTTCTTCCAAACGACCAAGGGCTTCGTGTTCCTGAAGAGCGGCCTGAACAGCCCTTCGCAGCTTTTCGCCGCCAAGCCCAAGGCCAAGCTGATCGATGAAGGTGCCACCACCCTCACGTCCATCAACAAGAACCTGGAACAAATGGCTTTCGGCGCCTACGAACAATTCAGCTTCCCCGGTTGGAACAACGAGACCGTGCATGGCTACGTGATCAAGCCGGCCAACTACGTGGAAGGGAAGAAGTACCCGGTGGCCTTCCTGATCCATGGCGGGCCGCAGGGCAGCTTCGGCGAATCGTGGAGCTTCCGCTGGAACCCGCAGACCTACGCCGGCGCGGGCTACGCGGTGGTGATGATCGACTTCCACGGCAGCACGGGCTACGGCCAGGCCTTCACCGATGCAATCAGCCAGCACTGGGGCGACCGGCCGCTGGAGGACCTGCAAAAAGGCTGGGCCTATGTGCTAAAGACCTATCCCTTCCTGGACGGTGATCGTGCGGCCGCGTTGGGCGCCAGCTACGGCGGCTACATGGTGAACTGGATCGCGGGCAACTGGCAAAGCGCCTTCAAGTGCCTGGTCTCGCACAACGGTGTGTTTGACAGCCGCGCCATGGGCTACAGCACCGAAGAACTCTGGTTCGACAATTGGGAGATCGGCAGCGATGTGTTCAAGGATCCGGCCGCGTACGACAAGTTCAACCCCATGCTGCACGCCAAAGACTGGAGCGTGCCCATGCTGGTGATCCACTCCGACAAGGACTACCGCATCCCGCTCTCGCAGGGCATCGGCGTGTTCACCGCTTGCCAGGCCAAGGGCATCCCCTCGGAATTCCTGCGCTTCCCCGATGAGAACCACTGGGTGCTAAAACCGCAGAACTCGCTGCTGTGGCACGATACGGTGTTCGGGTGGTTGGGGAAGTACATCGGGGTGAAGTAGTCACTGATATCTCACGCGAAGTCGCGAAGACGCGAAGGGGGCGTGTTGGTGTCACGCGAAGACGCGAAGACGCGAAAGGGGCGTGTTGGTGTCACGCGAAGACGCGAAGGCGCGAAGGGGGCGTGTTGGTGTCACGCGAAGACGCGAAGACGCGAAGGGGGAGCTTCACGCGAAGCCGCGAAGAGCGCGAAGAATACATGGACGGATGTGAGGGGGCCATCAAGTGCGGCCTTTGTTGATGCGCAAGAGGGAGTTCTCGGCGGGGTGGTGGTTGTTCACCACGCGTCGGCAGCCTTCCTTGAAAGTGGCGGAGCCAAAGTTGATCAAAAGCCCCAAGGGCAGATGCATCAACCGGAGGTAGGTGAGCAACTGCTTGAAGTGTACGGCCGCCAGTAGCTCAACGGATTTTAGCTCCACCACCAGCACATCGTTCACCAACAGGTCAGTGCGAAGGCCGTCATTGAATTGCATTCCATCGAACTCGAACACCACGGTCTTTTCCCGCTCCACCTTTAATCCTTGTCGTTGCAGGGCACGTGCCAGCACGGAGGCGTATACGGATTCCAGCAATCCGGGACCGAGTTCATCGTGGATGTGGAACGCGGTGTCCACCACCATGGCCGAGAGCCTGTCCGGGTCTTTTTCCATGGTCATGAAAGCGATAATAGGCCATCACAGGACAAGGTCTGTTCAATATGCTGTAACCACGGCCTCCATGTGCTTGGTCAGTCTTCGCGCCTTCGCGTCTTCGCGTGAGTTCCCCTAATTCCGCTGAAACGAGGGGAATTGCCATTGCCCTATCTTTGCCCCATCGTTCTTTCCAGTTGAGCTTATCCAGAAAGGCGGAGGGACTGGCCCTGTGAAGCCTTGGCAACCATCGTGGCGATCGCGCCAGGTGCCAAATCCAGTTGATGTTGCTCCGCCTCGTCCTTCGGCTCCGCTCAGGACATCGGCAGGCAACAACAAGAAGATGAGCCGTGATCGAGTCCCGTGCTTCTTCGCGAAGCATTGCACCTCATCCGGTCCGTCGGATGGGGTTTTTTTGTTTTTCTGGAAATGCGTGAAGAGGTGATGAGGAGAAGAAGTGAGGAAGCAGACTTCCTCGCCTCTTTACTTCTTCTCTTCCTCACGCATCAAGCGACCGGGAAGCACGCATATACGCGTACGCAATGACCGACCTCGAACGCATCGCACAACAACGCATCCTCATCCTGGACGGCGCCATGGGCACCATGATCCAGCGCCTCAAGCTGCAGGAGGAGGACTTCCATCCAAAGAGCATGGAGCAGCATCCCGTCCTGCTGCAAGGCAACAACGACCTGCTCTCGCTCTCGCGGCCCGAGGCCATCACGCGCATCCACGAGCAATATCTGGAGGCCGGCGCGGACATCATCGAGACCAACACCTTCAGCGGAACGCGCATCGCGCAGGCAGAGCACAAGTGTGAGCATTTGGTGCGTGAGATCAACCTACGCTCCGCGCAATTGGCCAAGGCCGCCTGTGAAAAGTTCACGGCAAAAGACCCAAGCAAACCGCGCTTCGTGGCCGGATCCATCGGCCCCACCAACCGCACGGCCTCGCTCAGTCCGGATGTGAACGACCCCGGCTTCCGCGCGGTCACCTTCGACGCGCTCGTGGAAGCCTACACCGAGCAGGTGGATGCGCTGATGGAAGGCGGTGTGGACCTGCTGTTAGTGGAAACCATCTTCGACACGCTCAACGCAAAGGCCGCCTTCTACGCCATTGAAGAAGTCTTCGACAAGCGCGGCACCCGGCTCCCGCTGATGTGCAGCGTCACCATCACCGATGCCAGCGGACGCACCCTCAGCGGCCAGACCGTGGATGCCTTCCTGATCAGCATGGGCCACGTGCCGCTCTTCAGCATCGGTCTGAACTGCGCGCTGGGCGCGGCCCAGATGCGGCCCTATCTGCAGGTGCTCGCCGAGCAGGCACCTTGCTTGGTGAGCGTGTACCCCAACGCCGGCCTGCCGGACCAGATGGGCGAGTACCGCGAAACACCGGAGGTCACGGCCAAGCTCGTGGGCGAGTTCATGCGCGACGGCTTGGTGAACATCGTGGGCGGCTGCTGCGGGACGACACCGGAGCATATCGCGGCGCTGGCGAAGGAGGCGGGGAAGTATGAACCGCGTACAGCTCCGGTTGCGGCATGAACAAATCGGGGCTCCTTGTTCACATTATCCTATCAAGGGTAGAATGGGCAATGAACACGCGCGTTACATTGTCAGGCGCACTTGGACACATTTTACGTCAATGAAATGGCATACACCCTGACGGACACGCGTCGTGCCGAATACCGGCGCACCACGCAGCGAAGCAACGAGCGAAAGCGCTTGGCCTTGGTGGAGGGCTTGATCGAGCCGGTCCATCCGGTGAATGTCCCTCGGTTCAATCCGAATACGCTGATGCCGCAATTGCCGGCCAATGGCCTCCGTGCGTTGAGCATGTTCAGTGGTGGCGGTGGCTTGGACCTGGGCTTCG